>CAYOCA010000001.1:0-24632 GCA_964402345.1 uncultured Muribaculaceae bacterium
AATAGTCATTTTATCCTTTTTTATCAATTGTATTTAAGTTCTGAATTCCTGAGGTTAATAAGATATCATTTCCATAATAATCAATACTATCCTTACTAACATAAATAGTATAATATTCATTTTCAATCTTACTATCACTATCAGTTGTCTTAATTGTTTTATAAGTATCACTTTCTTTATCATAATAAGCAATATAACTATTATATCTAGCAATTACATAAGAAAATGGACTTAACGATATTTCTTCTCCCTCTACTGTTAAAGTAGTATCCTCAATAAAGAAGAACAAATCTCCCCCGTCATAAAAGAAATAATGATTTAATTTTCCTTGATAATGATCAGTGGTTAAATTATAAATACCATCTTTAAAAGTAATATAAGAATACCCCTTCGCTAAATACTCACTACAACCTAATGTAGGCATAATAATGCTCATATCAGTAGCAAAAATAACTTCATCTTTCTCTTGATAATAAATAGGGGTAGAATCCTTATTAATTGTTATATCTTGAGGAATAACATCCATAATCACTTTCTTTTTATTTTGACTTATTATAGCCTTATATTCATATTTATTATCATAAAAATATTGATAAACCATCTCTTCCGTATCTAATCGATAATTACTATCTCTAGATACTTTATAATAAACTAGAAAAGCTATAAAAAGAACAATCATCAAAGCAATAGGAATAATTAATTTATAATTTTCTTTAAAAAAATCTTTTATACTATTCTTTTTTTCTTTCATAAGAACCTCCTAATACCTAAATTGATAATAAATACCTGGATTAATTGTATACGTATTAAAACTTAAAGATACCAACCTCAATGAAACAATGTTCCCACTTAAAGAAGATAAACTAGATAAATCTAACTCCCCACTAATTTCACTGGTATTACCTGTAGGAACACTTCCACTAACACCAGAAAACTGATCATTTAAGTACAAATTAACTGACCCACCAGTAATAGTATAATTACCATCTAAATTAATTTTATAATATAATTTATTACTAGCGATTTTGGTAACACTTATTGTCATTTTAGGAATTTCGGTATATAAACCAACTTCATCAAAAGTATACTCTTTTAAATTATTATTCTCATCATAATAGGTATATTTAAAAGTTAAATTATAATAAACATTAGGAGTTAAATCATTAATACTAATAGATGTATCTGTTTTAGATAAATAAATCGTATTAATTTGAGAATTACTAGTATTTTCTACTTCAACATAAACGCTTTTGTATTCGTTTATTGGATCATACACCACATAATCAACCACAATAGAATTAATGTTTGAACTAACTCGAATAACCGATGTATTCTTCGTAGCATTCACAATTTCTTGAACAGTTTGATTAGAAATACTACTACTACTATTATTATTGAATGTTGAAGTAGTTCCAGCCGTAGTACCATTATTATTTATGTTTCCCGTAACAGAACTTTCCCCATTATTAGTGCTTGTATCTCCATTATTAGCACTTCCACTACCACCAGAACCACTTCCTTCTAGAGAAGTACCACCACCAGAACCATTAGAAGAATCTTCATCATCATTTTTAGTAGCATTCAAATTATAAGTATCTTCATCATATTCGTTCGTACTACCAATAATTTTCTTTAAATCAATGTCCTCTTTCCCAAAATTTATCTTTTCATTTGCAATATCAAAAGTATAAGCTGAAGTCCTTAAAACAGTTGGTTTGAGTGTTTTATAACTAGTCTTATCATTTAAAAGAGTAGCATTTCCTAACTTATCAAGGTGAATTATTAAATAATTACTAGTAACAAAAGAAGAATCAGAGGACTCAATCGTTCGATCAATAATCAAATATTCTCTATCTGCCAATTTATAAAATTTAGAATTAACAGAACTCTTTATAATATTTTCACCTGTAATAACTGGCGACTCGCCTTCTTTTGTTACTTCATAATATTTACCATATAAATTAATATCACCAGAAGAAGAATTATAAACAACCGCATGTTCACCTAAATTATAAGTATCACTTCCTAAAGTAAGATAATAATCTCCCTCCCATTTCATTTGAATTGAACCTTCTTCTGTAGTTGTAATCATATTTTGTTCATTATCAAAGAGAATAGATCCAGGTGCTATAGAATAAATAGTTCTATCAAGAGCCATTGACTTTTTTAAGAACAAAGAAAATATAACAATAATACCTACAAATAATATACCGATTATTATCATAGTTTTCTTTGTTTTATTATTATATTTTCTCATAATTTTTCCTCCTTATTATAAATTCAAAATTGTTGTATAAGTTGTATTTTTAGTTTCCTGATCAGTTAATATTTCTTCTTTTCCATTAACCATATAATAATATTGAGTTGTAATAATATATGTATTCCCAGAACGGAATGTAAAACTCGTATTATCAGAGTGACTACTATCTGATGTATCAATTGTTAGTTTAGGTGTTTTATCACTTGTAATTGTAAAAATATCAGGACTCTCATAAAGACCACTAGTAGTGCTACTACCACCTTTTAATGAAATGGTATAATGTACTTTTGTAATATTACTCGTAACGTTTGATGATCCATTATAGGTTAAAATTACTGACTTGTTACTAGACTGTGTCGCAGTAATTGTACCAAGGGTAATTCCAGCGTCAATTGGAGTATAAGTGAAATCGGTAAAAGGAATAGTACTTGTTTTTTGATCTTCTGTAAATCCAACATTATTGCGATATGCTGAATAACTTAATTCAATATAATATAATGTATTAGAACTTAAACCAGTAAATTTAATCGTGTTATTAGGACTGACAATAACATCCGTCATCGTTGCAACTTCATTGGTATTCACATCTTTCAATTTAATGGTATATGTTCCATATTTAATAACGTAAAACGTATCCGTTATAACTGGAACAAAAGAAATATAGTATCCATCAACATCAGTGTGACCAGTCGTTAAGTCAGCCAAAGAAAAGCTTGCTTCTTCCAAAGTAGGAATTGTTATATCGTAAGTAATACCATTAGCTGTTTTAATTCCCGTTGTAGATAAAGAATCATTTTGATAAAGAACTAATTTATGTTCTTCATCATAAGCACCAGACGTATAAGGAATAGCATAAACAACTAACTTATAATAACTTCCTCCAAAGACAAAATTATCTCCATTAAAAGTAATAGTTTGATTTTTAGCATTAATACTTGCAATATCATCTTTAGAAACAGAAATATAACAATTACTTAAATAGCCATTACTACTTGTACCAGTAGTATTAATATCACATGAAGTAGCCTCCGACCCATCAAAATTTACTAACTGGTAAGTAGTTACAACCTCACCATCAACTTCAGTAGTACCAGTTTGTTCATATAACTCCATTCTAACCTTATAATTTGCTGTACTCTTGAATCCTAATCGCCATAACAATTCCTTATCAGATGATTCTCCATTATATCTAACTGGTGTTACAGAAAATTTAATACTGTTATTGGTATTCAATATTCCTTTAGCATCTAGAGTCGAAGAAGAATAGGTTTTCTTAATATAAGATGTTGTACTAGAGCTATCAAAAAGTTGTGTATATTCATCATCAATATAAGCAAACACTTTAAAATAATAAGTAGTTGCTGGAATAAGATCCTTATATTCTAACTCATCAATTGTCGCCGAATAACCAGATTCATCATTTCCAAAAAGATTGATATTACTAGTTAATGTTGTCAAAAGATTTGTTACGTCTTCATCACTATAAAATTCTACATAAACTTTATTATGACTAACTCCATCTTTTATAAATTGTTTATTACCATAAATACCTTGAGGAGACATCAATACTTTAATACTATTAATAGTATTATTATTTGTCGTAACTTTAACAGTTGGAGTAATTGTATTAAACTGATAAACATCTGTAGCTGATTTTAATTTTGCTTCTTTTAATACTCTAAAATTATAACCAGAATAATCAGTAGAACCAGTATTCAGTAAAATGCCTGCATTTGTGTAAGATACATTAAATTTAATACCAATATTCGTCGCTAAATTACTCGTATCATAATAAGTTGCTCCTATTAAAGAATTATAACTAGATGTATTCATTAAATGATTATATATATAAATTGTCTCATCATCCTTATTACGAGACTCTTTTAATAAATATAATCCCATATTATCTGCCTCAGCCTTTGAAGTAGATGTAGTTGAAGAACCACCATTATAGATATTTAAAAATTTATTGGTAGAACTATTTTTTATCACAAACCCATTCGTAAAAGTTTGATCCATTCCTACTAATCCACTATCATAATAACTTGTGATGGAAATCTTCATTTTATATCCAATAAACTTACTAATATTAGCATAATCAATAGCAATATATTTACATTCTTCTTGAATAAGATTTCCATCTTCATCAAGTACTTGATTTGCTCCTTCCATCGTACTTAATTTCGATGCAAGGAAATAGCGAATGTACTCTAATCCAGCTCCATCTTCATCAGTAATTTCTACTTTATAAACAAAAGCACGATTTGTAACATCTTGATTTTCTAATCGAAGCATCAACACGTTTTCATGATTTTCAATGATAGTAAAAGCATTTTCATTATTGTACTGATACTCCGTTTCAAAGTCATAGTTTGTAATAGATACATAATCAGTTTTATTAGAAGTATTTTTCTTAGCATAATACAAAGTATAATTTGTATTTTCTTCAATTGGTATCGTCACATCATGATATCCACCATCAGCTAAAATTGCATTACTAACACTTTGATAGGTTTCATCTTCACCTAAAGTATAATAACAATTTTTATCTGCTAAAGCAGAATCAATATCTTTAAAACTGAATCGATAAGTAATACCAAAAGAATCACTTGTAGAAATATATTGGGTATAAAGTGGTGATTGTCTTTCGATAGAAACAAGTTTATGTAATTTATCATTGTCATATAAAGGATTAGATCCATCTTCTGTAGTAAAGTTTAAAACATATCCGACAGTATATTTATAACCTCTAGTAAAATAATTTTTACCATCATCTAATTCACTAGAATCTAAATAAATTGTTTGAGCTTTTGGCTGATACTTATTTCCCATATCAACACTAATTCTTTTAATTTCATTCTTAGTAGTTTCATTATAGATAATGTAATCAACAACCACTTTTTCATAAGTAAAAGCAGAATCAACAAAAATATCTGTTAAACTATTTTCAAGAATTAATCCTACAACCGTATCATCGTTTAAATCATCTAAATTATTTACATCTTTAGCTAATTTTTGATACTCACTTTCAGTCAAATTTTCTTTTTTTATCAGCGTTGCGGTGACATAATTTTCGTTAGGATTCGTCGCAATTCGCGAATCTAAATAATAAGAAGAAGTTAAATTAAACGTGTAAACATTATTTTCTACTGCAATTTCATTCTTTCCAGTAGAATCATAAACATTAATAACTTCAACAGTATAGGAACCTGTCAATGTTCCAGATGAATTATTAGATACTAAAATTAATTTTTCTAAAGAATCAATAAGTCCTACTTTTTTACTCGTAACATCTGTAAACATAGAGTTTTTAATTGTGATATTACTAAAGAAATCTTCTATTTCTCCTTTATCCGTCATCTTATAAGTACCAATCAATTTATCAGCGGTATTATATCTTCCACTATATAAATTCAATGTAAGTGAAGAAATTTCTTCCATAACTTCCGAATCTTGGGGAGCAACTAATCTAGCATCAAAAGTAACAACATTAGCGGAATTTTCTGTTCCATCTTTATTTTGACCACTAATATTATCTCCAACAATCTCTAAAGATAATTTATCACTTTTATCTGTTGTAATATAGAAAGTATCACCTATTTGTACATTAGTATGAAGAACATTATCGTCATCATAATAATTTCCAAACACTTTAACTGCATAAGTGGTATTAGAGGATAAATCCGAAAATGTAACTGAAGAAGTCAACGTTTTAGAGTCAAAATTAATAATTCGATCGTTTTCAGTTGTCTCCGAATCTTTTAATTTATAAAAACGTAAAGTAAAATTATTTCTTTCATTAGAGCAACTTCGACCATTAATAGGAACAGTACAGTTTGCATCAATTAAACTAATAACTCCCTCTACTTTGTTCATGGTAGCGGAAACTAACTCCCAGGTAATATTCGGTTTACTCTTAATCAAAAAGTTACCACTATAATCTGTAGATACTTCACGGATCATTTCATTATCATAATACTGAGCAACAATCTTACAACGATAATCTACACCTGTTTTTAATTCATCTATTTCATTTAGATTTAATACCAAAGCATCGGTATCACTTTTTACAACGGAATATTGAATTTGAGGGTTTGCATTATCTAAAGATACATCATCTGCTAAATAAATATTATAAATATAAGAAACAATACTAGAATCAGGATCATCTACATCATTTAGTTTGATTGTAAACTTCACTTCCTCGGCATTCGCATCAACATCTACTCCAGATATCTCAGGTGTTTTCTTTAAAGTAGTATCAATACGATTAATATTATACGTGTTATAATAAGCAGCATTATTAATCCAAACAGCATCAATACTAACTGAATGACTTGTATTAGATTTTAATCCTGTAAAAGTTACAACATTATTAATATCATCTTTAGATACAGTAAAATCGCTTGGAGAAATATTAGTATTTGTTCCATTATTGTCATAAATACTAATATGAACTTTTGTAACATCAGTATTTTCATCAAAAATAATCTTATAAGATAAACTATCATCTGTAGCATACACTTTCTCTAAAGTTAAACCTAAATCTTTAGTTTTAAACGTTTTTTGAAAATACTGTTTTTCACTTCCAATCGAATTTTCCACGATAGACAATGTATATTCCGTGGCAGGTACAAGTGATTCATAATTTAATTGAAATGTCCCATTAACTAATTCAATAGATTTTGTTTGTTTATCCCCTGTTGATACATTAGTTAAATAAGCAGTAACTGGACCAGTCGCTAAAGAAGCATTATTTAACTGTAAACTTAGGTTCAACGTCGTAGAACTTACTTCAGCCTCAATTAGTTCAATTTGTAAACTATCGGTCGTGTCATTTCCACCATCTGAAGTTCCGTTACCTGTACCTGTCCCAGTACCAGTACCAGTTCCATTTTCTAAACCAGTTCCTGTTTCTCCATCGCCAGTGCCATCTTCTCCTGTAACACTACCATCACCAGAACCGCCAGTTCCACCACTACCGGTTCCACCTCCACCAGTTGAAGTCTCTTTTTCGATATCTAAATCTATATTTTCATCACCATTAATTGTAATTTGGGATAATAACATTTTCGCTTCTCCATCATAGAAAATTTTTCCATCACCTAGACTAATAGTAATATTATCTCCAACATAAATATAAGATTCTTGAGCGGTTACCTGGTAACTTTTTTCAGAGTTATCTATTTTAACAATCCCACCTTCAATAAAAGAAATTTCAAAATAATCTCCACTAATTCTTTCTTCTTCAGTTGGAACTTTTAAAGATAAATTCTTTCCAGCAATAATATATTTACTATCATTAATTCTTCCAATGAAAGATTCCATCGCAATCTTTCTACCATTACTAGAAACAACATATTGACCATTATCATAAGTAATAAGATTTTGAGAAGTAATATTATAATAAGATATCATAGGTGAATGAATCTCCGACAAATCAACAATTGCTCCTCTTTGTAAAAAAGCAATACTCCCATTAGAATAATGAACAAAACTAGCAGGATCTACTGTTACCTTATTAGATTCTTGATCAGAAAAAGTAATTTTATCATCGACATTTTCTTTATACTTTGTATTAGCTGTAAAATAATATTGATTACTAGTTTTAGTAGTAGTTTCAATAATATAACCATCACTTTCAAAAATCAAAGAAGGATCTTTATATAAACTAATTGCTCCAACAACTAATAACAAAAGAGTTGCAACACTGATTAAAACAATAAATAAAAATTTATTTTTAATAAACTTAAACATCCTCATCACCCACTATCCTATTTTCTTACATTTATTATAACATTCCACTTTCTTTCTGTCAATTTATTGTATACCATGATTTTAAAATTTTTTTACCAAAAAAATAGGATATCCTTAAAATAAACCTATTCTCTCTTTAACTCCACATAATCTCCTGAATCTAGATAAATAATACCCTTCTTACCTTCTAACTTATCTTTAATCTGATTATATTTATTTAATTTATTTACCTTAGTTAATGTAATATATACCAAATTACCATCATTCATATAAAGTAAAAATCTTTCTTCATCTACCGATACAGGACTATACTCTATTTCCGATATTTGTCGCAAAATATTTTTATCTACTTGCCCAAATTTTGTAGCAAAATTTTGATAAATATTCTTATCAGCAATTGTTTGAATCAATATAGGGATATCATTTAATTCATAAATGTTATCTAACATTAAACCATTAGAAAGAATAACCTTATCTTCCATAGTTACCGCGACAACTTGATATTCCGTTACAGTAATATCTATAATATTACCCAATTTTTTTTGCACATCAACCTCTTCAATATAAGTATTATTTAATATTTTTTTGCTAATTGTAGACTTCTTCGTAAGAAGAAAAGAAGGATATTCATAAAGACCAGATAATTGTAAAATCTCATCATCAGAAACAATATCATTTCCAGTAATATAAATATTATGAATGGGCATTGTAATCGCATAATAAAATAATCCAATTAACACTACAATAATAAACAAGAAAATCATAATATTCTTAATCTTCAATACTCTTTTCTTTTTCTTCTTAGCCACCTTTATCACCTAATCCACAATTATTTGTTCTAGTATTAGTTCAATAGCAAATTCTTCTTTAACTCGTCTTTTTACATACTCAATAACCTTAACAATATCTTCCCCTGTAGCATTTCCTTTATTTACAATAAAATTAGCATGCTTCTCTGATACCTCTGCTCCTCCAATAGAAAATCCTTTTAAGCCACATTTCTCGATTAATTCACCAGCTGAATAACCTTCTGGATTACGAAACACACTTCCTGCCGAAGGCATATCTAAAGGTTGAGTCTCAATTCTTTTTACTCTACGTTTGCTAATTTTTTCTAACAATTCATCCGAACTAGCAAACTCTAATTTTAAAACTGCTGAAACAATGATATAATCCTTCTTCTTTTTAAATAAAGAACTACGATACTCAAACTCCAAATCCTCTTTTCTCATCGTAACAAACTCAAAATCAGGATTGATTACCTCTACAGTCTCAACAACTTCTGCTAAAGAACTTTTATAAGCTCCAGCATTCATCGCGATTGATGCTCCAACATATCCCGGAATCCCTGTTGCAAATTCTAAACCAGATAATCCTTTATTTGACACTTCCATTGCTAATCTTTGTAAAGAATAACCTGCTTCTACTTCTACAACATCTCCTTCAATTACCATTTTATTTAACTTATTTAATAAAATAATTACTCCATCATAATAACTTTCTTTTAAGATAATATTACTACCATTTCCTAAGACTAAATACTTATCTTTTTCACAAGATAAAAATTGAAGTAACTCTCTTAATTCATCTTTATCTTTAGGAATGACTAAATACTTACATTTAGCATCAATTCGATAGGTATTATATCTTTTTAAATTAACCTCTTCGTAGTATTCCAAATTATGTTTTTTAATAAAATTTTTTATCATTTAAAATCATTTCTTTCAATATATTGTATATCCTACTAGAAGAGTCTAAAATTCCTAACTTATGAACATTTTCTTTAACTTGATGATATTTTTCTGCATCTTCCAAAATATCATCGACCATTTTAATAAATGCCACTTTAGTTAAATCATTCTCTTCTATAATCCAGGCAGCATTCTTATTCACTAAATCACTTGCATTTTTAAATTGATGATTATTCGTAACATAAGGACTAGGTATAAAAATAGTAGGAATTCCCAAAGCCATAATTTCACTCATCGTCGATGCTCCAGCTCGCGATATCATTAAGTCTGTACATTTCATTATAGCGGGTAAATCTTTAATAAAAGGAACTACTTTTACATTATCAGGAAATCTTCTATTTTTTATTTTATCATAGTAATTTTCTCCTGTTACAAAAAGAACTTCATAATCTTTACTTCTAAATCCATAAACATATTCCACCATCTTTTCATTAATCGTTTTACTACCTAAACTTCCCATGACAATTAAAACTAATTTTTTAGACTCCGATAATCCAAAATCACTTTTTTTAGCTTTAGGAGTTTCAATTGCTTTTTCACTACAAGGATTTCCTGTTAAAGAAACTTTATCTTTTGGAAATTCATTCAGTGTCGATTCAAAACTTACTCCTATTTTATCAACATACTTTGTTAAATATTTATTAGATAATCCAACAACAGAATTTTGTTCATGAATAAATGTCTTAATACCTAATTTATGAGCTGCCCAAATAACTGGTGCCGTAACGTAGCCACCAGCACCAATAACAACATCAGGATGAAATTCTTGGATAATTTGTAAACATCTCTTCCTTGCTTTTAAAAATCTTACTAAAGTTTTCACATTTTCAAACGTAATCTTTCGAATAAATCCTGTAATCTCAATAGCCTCATAGGGAATATGAAGTGATGGAATTAAATCTTTCTCCATTCGGTTATGAGTTCCTATATATATAAATTCACTATTAGGTTCTTCTTTTTTTATTTTATTAATAATTGCTAAAGCTGGATAAATATGTCCTCCTGTACCACCTGCACTAATTACTACTCTCATGTTTCACCTCACTTGTTGTCTTTTATTATATCATTAAATTCAAGATTAAGTAAGTATCTCTACTATATTATACATATTTTTTGAAAAACATATGTCAAAAAAAATTCTTCATTTAATTAAAAACAGTAAAATATCATCTAAATTTAGTTTCGATATTAAAATAATAATCGCCGCCATACTTAAAAAAGGACCAAAAGGAATAATGTTTTCTCGATTAGAAAAAAGAATAATCAAAGCAATAGGAAAAGCAATAAAAGTCGCTAAAAAAATAGTACAAATAGACATTGAAAATCCTAAAACTAATCCGAATAAAAACAACAATTTAATATCTCCACCTCCAAGAGATTCTTTCTTGAAAGCTTTATCTCCTAATATTTTTAAAGCATACATTACCAAAAAAGCACCAATAGCTCCATAAATATGATAAGCAGTTGCTTCTAAACCTAGTCCAAATAAATAAATAATTATAATAAGTAAAGACGCCGCGACTAAAACTTCATCTAAAATAATCATATATTCAATATCACTGACAATTACAATAATCAAACTAGATATAAAAACTAGTGCTACTAATAATTCTAAAGACATGCCAAAGACGTGATAACTAACAGCAAATAGTAATCCTGTAATTACTTCGACAATTAAGTAACTAATAGGTATCTTACTATGGCAATTTTTACATTTTCCTTTTAATATTAAATAAGAAAGAATGGGAATATTTTCATACCAACTTAAAAAATGATTACATTTAGGACAATGAGATCCTGGTCGAATAATCGACTCATCTAAAGAAAGTCTAGTCGCGACCACATGATAAAACGATCCCATAACTGCTCCTAAGACAAAAAACAAAATTACAAAATAAGTCTCCAAAAAAATCCCCTCCTTCCTACTTAAACGATTTGTTCATACATACCAAACATTGGTACAATAACTGCAAGTAACACGATTCCAACAATTACTGCTAAGAAAATAATCATCACAGGTTCGATTAAACTTTTTAACTGGGTAACTAAATTCTTCTGTTCGGTATTATAATAAACTGCAACTTTATCCATCATTGTTCCAAGTCGCCCTGTTCTTTCACCTGTTAGTAGCATCTCATAAGCAATTTCAGGAAAAGCCCAATGATCTTCAAAAGATAGAGATACACCATTTCCATTACTCAAATTAACTACCGCATCTCGAATTAACATTTTATAGATTTCATTATTAGTAATTTTTCCTAAAATTTCCATACTATCAGTAATAAATACATCATAATTAATTAAAGAGGCAAATGTTTTCGTAAACATGATAACTTCTTTATAAATAATAATATTTTTAACAACCGGAATATGCATTAAAAACCATTGAACACCATACCGAAAAGTTGTTACATTTTTATAAAGAATAAATAAAATTAAAAATATCGCGACAATAACTAAAACAACATATAAAGCATTAGCGGATAAGAAATCACTTAAACTAACAATCATGATAGTAATAGGTGGTAATTCACTACCAATTTGTTCATACATATCGGTAAACTCTGGTACAACCCAAACAACAATATAAACTAATATTGCAATCGCGATGACAAAAATAACGGCTGGATAAGTCATAGCACTAATAATTTGTTTTCTGTTTTCATCAGCTGTTTTATAATAGTCTGACATATCATCTAAAACACCTGTTAAGTTTCCCGTTAATTCAGAAGTTTTTACCATATTAATAAGTAATTTAGGAAATACTGCTCCTTGTTTATTTAAAGCATCACTTAAAGTCTCACCTGTTGTTAATTCAAAAACAAGGCGATTATAAAGATTTTTTACTTTTTTCTTTTTAGCTTGCTTAGCTAGAATAGCAATCGCATCAACTAAAGGAATACCTGCTTTAATATAAGTAGATAATTGTGTTAAAAAGAAGTTTAAGTCTTTATCTTTCATCTGTCTTGTCGTTAATTGAACAAGTCCTAATTTATTAAATAGTTCATCTTCTTCGATTGTTAAAACATCGAATCCTTGATTCATCAAGAAAGAATGCACATCTACTTTAGATAAAGCATCTAATTTTCCATCAGTAATATTCCCATTCTTATCTCTTACTTTGTATCTATATCGAATATTTTTTGTATTTTTAATCGCATCTTGTGCGGTTAATTCCATTACCTTCAGTTGTAAATTTTTCTCTCTTTTTGCTACACTTCTCTTATCAGTACCATCTTTACTACCACCTACGGGTTGATTAAGAGCAGTAACAATTTTCTTAAAAAAACCAGCCATAATTCTTCCTCCTATTATTCTTTTTTTATTTTAGCATATTTTTTCAACTTTTTCTATTCTTTTACATATATTATGGTAAAGAGGTGAACAGAAGTGTATAATCAACCTTACTTTATCCCCGGCTATTACACTAGTATGACTGCTCCTAATATGATGCGTGGAGCATCGATGTTAGGACCACTTGGATCAAGTCGTGGTGTCGGACTTTTAGGTCGCCTTGGAAATGGATTTTCGTCTCTTCGCCATTTGAATTGGGGAGGATTTATCAATAATGCTTCTAAAACACTTGGTGTCGTCAATCAAACCATTCCCTTAGTAAAACAAGCAGGACCTATGTTTCGAAATATGAAATCAATGCTAAAAGTTGCATCTGTTTTTAAAGATGAAACGGACAAAAAACCAATCCGAAAAAATAATCGTTCCCACTCAATTTATTCAAATCATTCTAACTTAAAAAATCAAGATCAAAACCATACTACTTTTCATCAAAATACTTCCTCTACCCAACCTCATTATCAAAAATACTCTCATATTCAAGATTTTGATGACTCCAATTTAGATGACATTCATAATGAAAACCAAACATCCGACGGAGTACCTACTTTCTTTATTGGGTAACAAAACTGGTTAAAATGTATTCATAATCACTTAAATTATAAGTTGCCCCACAATACTTACAAACACCATTGGTATTCACACTAATCGCTGCTCCACATCCAGGACACTTTCTAACTGCTTTTTGAAGTAAGTTAGTCTTTTTTTTAGTAAAAATCAAAATATTTCTCTTTTCAATTCTACTTTGATTATTTCCTCGAACATAATCACCTGTATCTTTATAAACAAAATAATCCATATATCTAGAAATTAGTTCAACTGTAATTTGAAACTCCTCAGCAGTTTCTTTAAAATCCTTGATTTCTGTAGATTTAACATTTAATTCATCATACATCTCTCTTAAATTTTCTTTACTTAACTTATCCTGTTTTTCCTTCATTTGTCGATAAACACTTTCATTCAAAAAGTGTTTTACATGATCTAACTCATCTAACATAATAGCTGTCAATAACTTGACAAATACATTATCAACATAAGTCTTAAACATTGCCTCATTAAAATTACTATCTACCTTTACTATTTGTTCTATCAATTGTCTTTCCATTTAATTCATGATTCCTTTCTTTGATTAATACATTCTTTTTTACTCATAATAAATTCATCATTATAATTGACAATAGTACTATCACAATATGGACAAACTCCGCCACTTACAATGTCAATTGGAGCTCCACAATTTGGACAAGTATTTATCTTCTCTTTCTTTATGTGTCTTACTAAAGTAATTTTATATTCAACATAATTCTTTATTCTCTTTGTTCCTCTTACGACTTTTTCATTTTTATCAACCACATAATCATATTGACTAACTCCTAAATATACTTCTACTTCTTCAATACCATTTTCAATATGGATATTCGTAATCTGACAATTCTTTAAAACAATATCTTCCATAATATTTTTCTGATTTTTTATCTTCAAAGTCTTTAACTGACTTTCATACATATTATAAAGTTCATCTGTTAAATTTTTTCTTAAAGTATCATAATCATAATTCATCCAAGCCGTTTGTACATCTTTATAAATCTGAAAAGCCCTACTCTTTAATACTTCTTTATCTAAACTAGAATCAATTGCTTTAACTTCATCATAAGATAATCCCTCTTTAATAGTTTCAACTTTACTATGTACGCGAGAATTATTAATAGATTTAGTATTTTTTAAAGAAAGCAAAATTATCATAATAATCACAACTATAAATATAGCTAAGAAAGCACCACCATCATCTAAATCACCATAAAAAGTAACTCCTCCACTAGAATAAGAAGAATCCCAAGAGGAACTAGAATCCCAAGAAGATCCAGAATCCCATGATGATCCACTATCATAGTCATAATCCCAACCACTATCAGCTCGAGCTACCCAATTACTAAAAAACAAACTAACAATCAATAATAATACCAAACAAACCGATTTCTTTTTTATCATAATAAACACCTATCTTTAATAAGAGTATAGCACAAAGAACTTAAATTAGAAAGAATTTTTTTAAAGCAATTTTTATAATAAATATTTTCTATCATAAATTATCTACTACTCATTAGCAAAAAACTGAATAAAGTTTATTATCCAGTTTTTCTAATTATTTTCTTCTTGCTCATACGCTAACAAATTTCTTAATTCTTTTTCGGTTAACTCACCAAGCATATTCTGATCTCTAGTTTCACCTTCAATAATCTTATCACTAAGCATTTGTTTCTTTTTCTGTAATTCTAATATTTTTTCTTCAATCGTACCACGGGAAACTAACTTAATAACCGTAACAGTATTCATCTGACCAATACGATGAGCCCGATCCGTAGCTTGATTTTCAGCCTGAGGATTCCACCATAAATCCAAATGAATAACTGTATCTGCACTCGTTAAATTAAGACCAGTTCCTCCAGCTTTTAACGTAATTAAAAATACATTCGTATCGTCTTCATTAAAATTCTTGACAAGTTCCATTCTTTTTTTACTAGGAACACTACCATTAATCACATAATAACTAATATTATTCTTATCAAACTCATTACTTACCAAATCAATCGCTGTTTTAAAAGAAGAAAACAATAAAATCTTATGACCATTCTCAATTAACTCTTGAACAATCTTTAATAAATTTTCTATTTTAGTAGACTCACCCTTATAATTTGTAAATAAGATTCGAGGATCAATACATAACTGTCTTAATTTAGTCAAAAGTTGTAAAATCATAAACCTCGCTTTTGTAAATCCTTCCGCTTGAATTAAATTATCCATTTCTGTTTGGACTCTTTTTACTTCAGAGGCATATAATTTTTTCTGTTCCGTAGATAAATCAATATAAACATTATTTTCAATCTTATCCGGTAAATCTTTTAAAACATCTTTTTTCTTTCTTCTCAAAATAAAGGGTTCAATTTGCTTATTTAATCGATCTAATAACTGATTCGTATCATCATCAAACTCCTTTACCTTATATTTACTTTGAAAATTCTTTTGGTTAGAGAAAAATCCTGGCATAACAAAATCAAAAATACTCCATAACTCTACAACAGAATTTTCAATAGGTGTACCAGTCAAAGCAATTTTTGTCTTAGCGTGAATACTTTTAACAGCTTTAGTAATACCCGCTTGAGGATTTTTAATGTTTTGTGCTTCATCAATAACACAAACAGTAAAATTCTTACTCAAATAAATTTCCATATCTTCTCTTAATAATCCATAAGAAGTAATGTATATATTAGCGTCCGTTTCCTCTAATAACTCATGTCTTTTCGTTTTTCCAGTTGATAAAATCTCATACTTTAGCTTAGGAGCAAACTTTTTAAATTCTTCTTTCCAGTTATATACTAATGAAGTTGGAGAAACAATCAAAAATTTAGCATCTTTATCTTCTTTTAACAATTTCTTAAAGAAATAAATAATTTGAATAGACTTTCCAAGACCCATCTCATCTGCTAAAATTCCCCCAAAATCACACTTATGAATATTATAAAGCCATTTTACACCTGTAACTTGATAATCTCTTAAAATTTTTTTCTCCGATGCTTTAATTTCTACTGACTGATCTCGATAATTTTTAAAGTTATCAATAAAATTATCAAATAAATTATCTGTCTTAATAATATTATATTTATCATGCTTTAAGCTATCTAAATAAATAGCGCGATATTTAGGAATTACACCAGTTCCATTCTTTAAATCTTTATTAGATAAATCTAAATCAGTAACTAAATTTTCTAATTGTTGTAAACTAACATCACTCTCTAAATTGACTAAATTTCCATTCTTTAACTTATAATACTTCTTCCTCTGTCTTAAATTATCTAAAACAGAATCTAACTCACTACTAGAAATAGCACCTAAATCAAAAGAAAAGTTCATAATATTATCACTACCAATAGAAAAAGTACTAGTAACACCACTATTTTTAATAATCTTTGTATCTTTAATTTTTTCCGAAGTATAGGTATCATACAAAGTAGCTATTTTCTCTAAATTAGTTTCAAAAAATTCCCCAATATCTTCTAATTCAATCATCTTAATCTTTTTATTTTCAATTAAAAAACCAATATCAAATAAATCATTTAAAACTTCTGTTTCATATTCATTATCTCGGTAAATAGAAGCATCTTCATCAAAATAATCTAATTCCTTCTCCCCATATTGTAGTTTTAAATTACAAACAATATTATTACGATAAATATCAAAATATAATTTACAACTAGGTTTCTTAACAATAACAATATCATCAATATTAGAGTCAACTGTTACTTCTTCTTTTACAATTGGAATAATATTTTTACTAAAAGTAGGAAGATCTTTAGAAGAAAATATTAATTTCTCTAATCCATTATTAACCATCTTTTCTAAAAGACTTGCATATTGAAAAGTTACTTGATAGCAATGTTCTCCCTTAATAACATATTCATAATCAGAAGTTAAAAAATGAAAAAGTTTAGGATCTAAATTCATATCAAAAATATATTCATCATCTTGTTTGGTAATAATTGGTTCAAAAGGGTTTGCTTTATCAATACCATGAAAAACACCATAACCCATACAAGTAAAATCTTTATCTTGAAGAACATTTAAAAGACTCTTTAACTTCCTATCTTCTAAAAACAAATTATTCGCATTAGCATAAAAAGGATTTATTTTTTCAGAAAAATATTGATAAATCCAATCGATGATTTCTTGATTACTTTTATTAAAATAATGTTTATTAGGTTCATATGTAAAACCTTTCCCAAACTCTACAACCTGATTTTTCTTAGTATATGCTTCCAAGAAATCACCCATTTTATTTTTAATCATATAAAGTTTACCTTTTCCAACCTTAAAAACTGTCTTAACATGGCTTGCCGTATCAAAATCAAAAACAACCTGTAACTGGATTTCTTCTTTTACAATTCCTTTTTGAACATTTGTTTGAAATCCTTGAATAATTTCTAAAGATTTTTTTCTAACCATTTTCTCTAAATCAAAATCAATAATCTGATCACCATAATAATTAAGACACGCCCCAATATGCTTACAAGAATGATAACCTCTATATTGTGGACAATCACATGTGGCTTGTAATTCACCACTCTTATCTTTTATAATATCTACATCATAATACATATAATATCTTTCGGATTCTACACGAAAAGAAAAAACAATTTCTTTTTCTAGAGTTCGATATCCTAAATAATCAATATAATTTCTCCAATAGTTTTTTCCTTTATTATAATCACTTTGATTTACTACTTTTAATATCGCTTCTTTTAATTTATTACTCATACTACACCTCAAAACAATATATTACATGATATAGCACAAAAAATCAACGAAAAAATACTTTCTTTCTTTCAAAATTCATAATTCATATAGTAAACTACATTTAGATTCTTTTAAAAGTTTTCCAAATGAATCCTAAAAACTCTGATTAATATCTTTTACTCTTTTTTTACCTTTCTTTTTCCTTAAAGAAACTTTTAAATATATTCCACCAAATATTACCAAAGTACCAGTCGTAATAATACCATATTCTTTTACCTTATTTACATATTTAGGAAATTTATTTGCTTCAAAGTGATAAATACCTGTTTCATAATCAGTATAACAATAATCAATATCCGTATTAGTATTAATCCCATTTACTTGACCTTTTTGGCTAATTTGTAACATACCTACTTTATCCATTGACGGAACAACAGGTAAAGTTTCTTTTACATCATAATCAATTACTTGATCATAATACTCACCATTAGCAATCCATAAAGCTAAATTATTAATATTATTACCCATTACTTGTTGTAATTTTTGATAGATACTTTCATTACAATAAATTCCTGGTATATATCCCGATTTTCTTATTTCTCTTTCCCAAGTTTGAATAAAATCACTAATTTTCTCATCTGTTACTTCTTCACTTTCTTCTTGACTTAAATACATTTGCCCCTCAGGTATCTTCTGCCAATAATCTGTTTCTAAATCTAGGTAAATCGGATAGGTAACATCTATATCTTTTAATTCTTTGATAACATATTCTGCTTCTTTTTTTAGCTCTGAAATAGAGGTAGCTCTAGAAAACACATAAAAACCCATAGGAATTTTATTTTCTATACACCCCGCGACATTATTTAAAAACTGAGGATCACTTTCTTTATTGCTAAAATCACGAATTTGAATAATTGCATAATCGACATCTACTTCATTCCAATCAATAACATCTTGCCATAAAGAAACATCAATTCCTGTTTTAATAGGATAATCATAAATAAGTTTTGAAGAAGTAGATTGTACTTCACTAGGAATTCTAAGTATCAGTCCAGACTCTAAATTCTTTACTTCAGGATTATATTTCTTTAAATCACTCACACTAATAGAATGTTCTTTAGCGATTGACTTAAATGTATCAGACTCATTAACAACATAATACCCATCTTCTTTGAAAAGATGAGAATCATTTAATTTTTTTTCTTGAATTACTTCTTTTATTTCTTTATCTATATAATAGATATTATCTAATTTTCTAGAAACTACTTGCTCTTTATTATCAATAATTAATTTTTCATATAATTCAAAGTCATTACCAATATTTTCATTTTTTCCATATACACCAACAAAAAAATTATTATCACTTGCTTTAGTAAGAAAAACATTTACTAATTCTAAAGCATCATTATAAGTTAAATTTTCATTATCAAAAAAAGAATCAACATTAATATAAACAGGATAAGTAATTAAATAATCTTTCATTAATTCTTTTACATATTCTAAATCTAAATAAACATCTCCTAAAGTAGTAGAATTAGAATTTACTAAAAGTCCAATATCAATTTGATTTTTAGTACAATAATCTAATTTTTGTTTTTGAAAAAGAGTTCCTCCCGAATTATGATCTCCAATATCTAAAATAATAAAATTATCTTTCGTAACTTTATTTGTAATACCGTTTGTTAATAAATTAATATGATTATATCCAACTTCATATTTAGAATTAGAATTAACTTGTTGATTTATTTTTCTCGTATGATAAACAGTAATTCCTGTAAGTAAAGTACTTGATGCGACTAAAATAGCAACAAATTTTTTACGACATAAACAATATTTTTTTGAATTATTATATGAAGTTTGCTGATTACTTTGCTTCATAGTTATCCCTTCTTTCCGCGCTAATTATGATAACATAGTAGTTAACGATTAGTCAAGAAAAAAGTAAGGTTTTTCTTACCTTACCACTCATTTTTTCTAATTTATCTTTTATTATTTTATAATATTTTTTAAAATAACCGTCTTTGTTCTAGACATTTCTCTTAAAGTAGTCATGATTCCTTCATTACCAATTCCAGAGTATTTCCAACCTCCAAATGGTTGTTCAAAACTTCTAAAGAAACTAGCACCATTGATGACAAAACCACCACATTCCATCATTTCACTTACTTTAATTGCTTTATTCATATCTCTAGTGATAATAGAACCAGATAAACCATAAATAGATTGATTAGCAATTGCAACAGCCTCTTCAATCGTATCAAAACCAATCACAGAAATAACTGGTCCAAAGATTTCCATATCTTTTGCAACATCCATATCTTTTGTTACTCCATCTATTATAGTTGGTTCATAGAAAGCACCGTTACGTCTTCCACCATAAACAATTCTTGCTCCTTGTTCTACGGTCTTATTTACTTGTGCTTCTACTTCTTTAGCAGCATCTTCACTGATTAAACAACCAATATCAGTATCCATTTCACTAGGATAACCAACTTTTAAAGTTTTAATTTTCTCAATCATCTTACTAATGTATTCATCTTTAACAGAATTTTGAATTAAGAATCTTTTACTAGCGCAACAAACTTGTCCAGTATTATAAAGTCTCCCCCAAACTGTCTCTTCAACAGCTAAATCAATATCTCCATCCTCACAAAGAATGAAAGCATCATTTCCTCCTAATTCTAAAGATGAATGAGCCAAATGGGCAGCACAGTTTGTTGCAGCATCAATACCCGCAGCTGTAGAACCTGTTAAAGTAACAAGAGATACGTTCTTATTAGATGTTAATGCTTTACCAACAACAGAACCTGATCCATGTACAACAGAAATAACTCCAGCTGGTACTCCAGATTCAACTAATAACTCTACATATTTGGTTAAAGTTAAGGGATTCACACTAGCTGGTTTTAAAATAATAGCATTTCCCATTAACAATGCAGGTGGTATCTTATTAATAAAAATATCACTTGGGAAATTAAAGGGGATAATAGCAACACATACCCCTAAAGGTTGTTGAATAGTATATTGAATCGTGTTATCTTGTCCTTTTTCTGTCCCTCTTGGAATTAAATTTCCATAATCATGTTGTACCCTTCCTACATAAGCAGGTACACCAATTGCAATATTAGCAATTTCATTATATGCTTCTTTAATAGGTTTTCCTGTTTCATCTGATAAAGTTTTTGCTAAACTATCTTTATCCCTTTCCACTAGACTGACAAATTTCATCATTATGTCACATCTTTCATGAATTGGTACTTTCTCCCAATCTTTTTGAGCCTCTTTGGCATAATCTACCGCTTCATTAACTTCTTCACAAGATAGACTTGGAACAGTATCTACCAACTCATTTGTAGCGGGATTCATAACTTCAATTACTTTACCATCTTTAGCATCACGCCACTCTTTTCCGATTAAACTCTTCATTTACATCCTCCTTCTAATAACTTAATACCCTTCTGGTATTATACATAAAGTATACTAGTAAAAGTGGTATTTTTCAAGTCAATTAACAAAATTTTACAGATTTGTGATATAATCTTCTTACGTGGTGATGTTAAAGTTATGGAAGATTTATTAGCGATTAAATTAAGACCAAAAAAATTAAGTGAAGTAATTGGTCAAAAACACTTAATTGGAGAAGATAAAATCATCTCTAATTTAGTAAAAACGAAAAAATTATTCTCGATTATTTTATATGGAAATCCCGGCATTGGAAAGACATCTATTGCCGAGGCTATTGTGTCGGAGTTAGAAATACCATATCGTTCTTTCAATGCCGTTATTAATAATAAAAAAGATTTTGACATTATTGTAGAAGAAGCTAAACTTTATCAAGGTATAGTACTAATCATGGATGAAATTCACAGATTAAATAAAGATAAACAAGATTTATTATTACCTTATCTAGAAAATGGTTTAATTACGTTAATTGGAATGACTACCGCGAATCCATATCATTCGATTAATCCCGCTATTCGAAGTAGATGTCAAATTTTTGAGCTACATGACTTAGATGACGAAGATATTAAAGACGCCATTAAAAGAGTAATAAACTCAAATTTATTAGAAAATTTATCAATTGATGAAGATGCAATTAATTACTTAATGCAACACTCTAATCATGATTTAAGATCTGTATATAATTTAATAGAAGTCAGTTATTATGCTAGTAAAAGTCATCATATTACGTTAGAACTTTTACATAATATTAGTGGAAAAGGAAATATCATTATTGATAAAAATGGTGATGGTTATTACAATGCTATTAGTGCTTTTCAAAAATCGATTCGTGGAAGTGATGTCCACGCGAGTATTTATTATTTAGCTCTTCTAATTGAGGCAGGAGATATTGATATTATTTGTAGAAGATTATCAGTTATTGTATATGAAGATATTGGACTCGCTAATCCAGGGATGGGTCCTAAAGTCGATGCAGCGATCAATTGTGCTTTAAGACTAGGATTACCTGAAGCGAGAATTCCTTTAGCGGAAATTGTCATAGAACTTGCTTTATCACCTAAGAGTAATTCGGCAGTAATAGCAATTGATAAAGCATTAGATGATATTCACACGAAAAAAATTGGTGGAGTTCCTAAACATATTATCAATCATTCTCCTCTTTACAAATATCCCCATAATTATGAACATGATTATGTAAAACAACAGTATTTACCAGATGAAATTAAAGGTATTACTTATTATCAACCAAAGAGTAATAAAAATGAAAAATTATTAAATGAAGTTATGAATAAATTAAAGAACCTAGATTAGGTTCTATTTTTTTTCAAATAAAAGAATTTGTTTATAAATTTCCCATACTTCTTTAATATTCTTTTTGTGATAATATTCTTGAATTACCTTAAACATCGATTTATTTTTATTAAAATAAATTTTTCGGTAAATATTATCAAGTTTTGAGATAGCAATTTTTATACTTTCTTCATCACTTAAAATATTTTTACTATAAATTTGCATAATGCCAAATTTTCTAGGATGATGATCTAATTTATACTTTAATTCATCAATTTTTCTTAAAATATTAGGAGTATGATAATTTTCATAAATCATCATCGCATAAAATACAAAAGTTAAATTTTTATTTTTAAGATGAATTAAATAATAATATTGATTTTTAAATTTAGCATATTGCATAACAATATAGTCTTGATCTTGATAAAATAGTTTCTTCTTTTCTTTAGGAATTTGTTTAAAAAAAGAATTTTTCTTACTAAAGTTGAAGAGATACACGATGATTACTAACCAAATAAAAAGTTTAAATTCTTCTATATCTAGAAAGACATTGTTTACTTGATTAATAAATAAAATATTTATAAGGTAGGAACTAATTAAGGTAATAATTTCTGTTTGATAAGGATATTCTTGCTTTCCAGATAGTGGTAACTCTAAAATAATACTTTGATAAATGATACTTTCTAATATTTGAAATAAAACAATAAAAAAGATATTATCATTATTATCAGTAATGTGATAAGTTGTAAAAAGACCCGCGAGTAAAAGAAGATAAATATTAGAAATAAGAACGATATCTAACATACTACTTCTTTTCTTTTTAATTTCTTCTAAAATAAAACCTAATAAAAAACTTGCGATTAAATAAATGAATAAAGTATGAATACTCATAATACTCCTCCCAAATTGGGTTTTATTATACAATAAAATAGTTTAATTTACAATTCTTTAAATAAAGAAAATTAAATTCTCTTAATCTTACTTTTAATTAAATATGTCTACTTAAATTTAATTAATAACATATTTTCATGAATTTAATTTATGATATAGGGAGTTATTGAACTTCCATCCCCACTCAAAACATCAACACCACTTCGAATTGATAAAGAAGGACGAACTCCAAGTACATCTGCCACAGAAAAACTGTCTATATAGCCTTCCTTCCTAACTATAGCTACTATTGCATTGATATAAGTCATTGAAATGGGAGAAAATAACCAATAACTATCCCCGGTATATAGATAGTAGCTAGTATTAGAAGTATTCACTCTTCCACCTGCTAACATTATTTCGTCAGATGTTAACAAAGATACTGGATATGTTAATTTTCCATTTCCATTATCACTACTCACTGTAAAAGCGTCATTGGTGTTACTACATTCTAAACTCGGTGTAAAGGTGGAATACATACTATAAGTAGGAGAGAAATACAAATAACTTGTCGTACTTCCTCCATTTGGATCCCACCCATT
>CAYOCA010000002.1:0-22188 GCA_964402345.1 uncultured Muribaculaceae bacterium
ATATTTTTTTATTAAAACAAAAAAATTTAAAATAAAAAAAAAAAAAAAAAAAAAAAAAAAAAAGCAAGGTTTTTAACATGATGTTAACCCGCTTTTTACCCTTTAAAAAATTTACTTTTTATACTTTACAAATCATATTAATTTTTATGAACCAAAAACTTTTTTTAATAAATCATATTCTTCAACACTAATCTTGTTTAATAAACTAACATTACTAATATCAATACTACCTAAATTACAAGCCTGTAATTTCATACAAATACCTTTTAACATTCTATTTTCTTCTAATGTATATCCATTTACCATTTTAGCGTGAATATCCTCTGATAAAATATGATAATTCTTAATAATATTTTCTTGATTACTATCTTCAAAAATAATACTACAATCAACCCCATCTATATAAAATCCATCTTCTTTGTGATAGTTTAAAAGTTCTTCTCTACTTAATAAATCTTTTTTAGTAATTTCTTTCTTACCTTTAAAAAATGATTTAAAAGCTAATTTTTTACTTTTCTTTACCTTCAACTCATCTACTTGATTATTAAAATCATATTCCAAATCATTATCATTTAAATCCTTCTTTGGAGAATTTAATTTTTCCATAATTTTATTTATTAATCCAATTAATTTAGACTCTTGATAACTTTCAAATTCATTAATTTCTTTATTACTAAATAAATAATAACCAATATAAATAAGACATAAAATAATTAAATAAATAATAAAAATAACAAGACTCAAATCAACAAAATTTACAGCATTACTAATATCCATAATATAAAAAGTATCAATAAGATTACCTAAGATAACAGCAACAGTTGATCCAAAGATAATCATAAGAAGAATAAATAAACTATAATTTAGAATCTTATATCCTAATTTTATTTTCTTATTAATCGTATATAAAATAATCATATTTACAATCACTAATAATAATAAATAGGCCTTTACATCTAAATATTTTAATTTAAAAATCTGAATTACTATTCCATTTAGATAGTTAAAACTAAGTAAAGTGATTGCTAAATAAAAGATAAGTATTAATTCTTTATTCTGTTTACTGATTTTATTTTTTAAATATAAATGAATGGTAATAAATCCTAGAATTAGTAAAACAACATAACATAAATTAATATTACTTAATATTTTGCTAATATTCATAAAAATTCCCCCTTTACTTTTAATTAGAATAATTTTTTAACATCTTCTTAAACATATCATAAGTTTCAGTAGAATATTTAGTAATCAAACGATATTCTAAGTTCTTATCAATATGAATTGTATTACTTTGATTATGTTCCTTAATATCTTTTAACATCTTATTAAAAATACGATAATCATTCAATGTATAAGTATTTTTTTCTTGTTCTATATTAGAAGTTTCATTTGTATTTTTAATAACAGGTAACTCATTCTTTAAAATTTGTTCAAAAATTTGATCATTATTAAGAGAAGGTATGGAAGTATGTTGCTTTTTAGGAATAAAAGAACTTAAATCAAAAGAATTATCTAATTCTATATTTTTATCTTCCATTATAGATTCTTTTTCTTTTGAAGAATAAGGACTAACTTGATTATTATAAGAATGATTTATATCTTTCCAATTTACATAACTATAATTAGAATTACTATTTAAAGCATCTATTTGATTATTTGTTTTTAAGTATGCTTCTTCAACTCTTAATTGTGGATTATTAACTTGTGAAGTTAATTCATTATTTTGACGGTTAAATTCCCTTTGAGGAAGAAATTGATATGTAGTTTGAGACTCCATAGCAGGAGATGGTTGATTAAATGTCGCATTCAAAGTAGAAGAAGTACTTTCCTCTTGTGCCAAATATTCCTCTTCTAAATGATTACTATCAACCATAAGATCAGGTGTTAATATACCATTAAAGTTTACAGCCTTCTTTTGAAGTTCTTTTCTTGTAACTATTTTAGTAGTAATGAAATTTGTAAGAGAAATACTCGCTAAAGAAATTATCCAAAGAATAAAAATATTGACACTCATTTCTAACAAAGCAACTAAATTTGTATTAGAAAACAAAGAACTTTTGGAGAAAACATCAATTTTATTTTTAGCAACTATTTCTAAAATTAAAGTAAAAATAAAATTCATTGCAATAAAACAAATTCCATGAATTGTTCTATAACTTTTTTCGACATTTCTTTTCATAAAACTACCAAATATTACAACATTCGCCATAATTAGAACAAATAAATAAACATATACTGAAGGAAAATAAAGACTTGTAAAAAAATGATCGGCTAGATTATCCGCTACTACACCAAGTTGTTCTAAATTTGTATAAATAGTCACAACAAGTAATAAAAGATAACTTAAAAATAACAAACAAAAACATTTTTTCTTTGATATTTTTTTAATACCTTGTAAAACGAGTAATACAACTGCAATTGCTACAAAAATTAAACTATACCACGAATTTACAATTAAATTTCCAAGACAAAATAACTTTTCAAAAACATTTGTATACTTCATAGCCAAATTCTCCTTTCTTATTCTACGCTTACTAACTCCATAATATAAATTGTCTGCGTTGTTTCATCATCTTTTGTACAGGTAATTAATGTTAAACAACTCTTAGTTTCATCACGATAAATAGTCACAGTTCCATCTTTCGTATCCGTATAAATATTAACTATTTTATAAGTATATTTTTTTCCTTGATAAGTAATACTAGCGGTATCCTCTAATGCTAATTGATAAAGATTTCCAAAGTAACTATTACTATAGTCTCCTGAGTGACCAATGATAATTACATTTCCATTTTCTTCATCGGGATAACTAGATTCATTTAATATTTTTATATTAAACTTAACATTGTTTAAAGATGACTCTTTTTTATAAAACCCTTTATTAAAATTAATTTTTGGAATATCTAGAATTCCTACATAAGTTTCATAGTCAGTGTCATCTTCTGGTGTGGTACTTTCAGTTGCTATTGCAGTGTCATCAGTTGTAGCCTCAGTAGTTGTTTCAGCATTTGTTTCTGGTTCTGGTTCTGAGACAAGATTATTTGTAAGTAATTCTGTTAATTCCAAATTCATTTGACTGAAAACTTTTTCTCTTTTTTCTACAATATAATTATTCATTAGTAAAAAAATTCCTATTATCACCAAAATTATACCTGATGCAATTTTCATTTTAATTTTTTTGTTTTCCATACCAATCACCCTCATTCTTTTTTATAATGAAAGAAATTAACTTCCTTCAATTCTTTTTTTACCATTTTCCCCTGAATTGGTTAACTATTTTAGCACTAAAACATACAAGTGTCAATAGATTTTTTAACATTTTGCTAACAATTAGCAATTAACATTGACAATTGCTAAAAACGTGCTATAATGATGATAAGAAAAGAAAGGACGTGTGAAAAATGAATCAAAATAATTATCAAGAACCAATCGAAAAACCTTTAGAGAAATATGGTCGTGATATTACAAAAGCAGTCACCGATGGAAAAGTCGATCCTGTAATCGGACGTGATGAAGAAATTAGAAGTATTACGAGAATATTATCGCGAAAAACAAAAAATAATCCAGTTTTAATTGGTGAACCAGGGGTTGGTAAAACAGCTATTGTCGAAGGATTAGCAAGTCGTATTATCAAAGGTGATGTTCCAAATAGTTTAAAAAATAAAACGATTTGGGAGTTAGATATGGGAGCTTTAATTGCTGGTGCAAAATATCGTGGTGAGTTTGAGGAAAGATTAAAAGCAGTATTAAAAGAAATTAAAGATAGTCAAGGAAATATTATCATGTTTATTGATGAAATCCATATGATTGTCGGTTCAGGTGCAACAGAAGGAGCAATGGATACGGGAAACATGTTAAAACCAATGCTTGCTCGTGGAGAAATTCACTGTATTGGTGCTACTACCTTAAATGAATATCGTAAATATATTGAAAAAGATGGAGCTTTAGAAAGACGTTTTCAGAAAGTGCAAGTAAAAGAACCAACTGTTATGGATACAATTACGATTTTAAGGGGGTTAAAGTCACGTTTTGAAGTTTATCATGGAGTAAATATTAAGGATCGGGCTTTAGTCGCAGCGGCAACTTTGTCTGATAGGTATATTACAAGTAGATTTTTACCAGATAAAGCAATTGATTTGATTGATGAGGCATGTGCTACTATAAAAGTCCAAATGGAGTCTGTTCCTACTTCTTTAGATACTTTAACTAGGAAAATTATGAGATTACAAATTGAAAAAGAAGCATTAAAGAAAGAAAAAGATGAATTATCAAAAAATAGAATAAGTGAAATTGATAAACAATTAACTAATTTAAAAGAAGAAGAACAAGCAATTAGTAAGTCCTGGGAAGATGAGAAAAAAATAAATACTTTAATTAGTAAGAAAAAAGAAGAAATAGAAAAAGCAAATTATCAATTAGAAACGGCTGAGAATAATTATGATTTAGAAACAGCTGCTAGATTAAGACATGGTACTATTCCAAAATTAGAAAATGAATTAAATGAATTAATGAAGCAGAATAAATCTGATATTTTATCTGATACTGTCGATGAAGAAAATATTGCGGGAATTATTTCTAAATGGACATCAATTCCTGTTCAAAAATTAGTTGGTAGTGAAAGGGATAAACTTCTTAATTTAGAAGAAAATATGAAAAAAAGAGTCATGGGACAAGATGAAGCAATTCATTTAGTAAGTGAAGCAATTATAAGGGCTAGAGCGGGAATCAAAGATCCGAATAGGCCAATTGGATCGTTCATCTTTTTAGGCCCTACGGGAGTAGGAAAAACGGAAGTAGCGAGAACTCTTGCTTATGAACTTTTTGATGATGAACGTCATATTGTTAGAATTGATATGAGTGAATATATGGAAGCTCATTCAGTATCAAGATTAATTGGATCTCCTCCAGGGTATGTCGGCTACGATGATGGAGGGCAGTTGACGGAAGCTGTTCGTCGAAACCCCTACTCTATTGTCTTGTTTGATGAGATTGAAAAAGCACACAAAGATGTATTTAATATTTTACTACAAATTTTAGATGATGGAAGAATTACCGATAGTCAAGGTAGAACTGTAGATTTTAAAAATACAATTATCATCATGACTTCTAATTTAGGAAGTGAATATATCCTTGAAAACACTGAAAATGCTCATGATTTGGTTATGAACGAATTAAGACATACTTTTAAACCAGAACTAATCAATCGAATTGATGAAATTATTATCTTCCGTTCATTATCAAAAGAAGTTGTTTATGATATTTTAGATAAAATTATTAAGGATATTGAGGTAAGATTACAAGATAAGCATTTAAAAATCCAATTAACAAATACTGCTAAAGAAAAAATTATTGAAGAATCTTATGATGAAAACTTTGGAGCAAGACCAATTAAAAGATATGTTCAGAGAAATATTGAATCAATACTTGCTAAAAATATTATTCTAGATCATATAAAATTTAATTCTACTGTAACAATTGATGTAGAAAATAATAAATTCATATTAAAAGAAGTCTAATCGTTTATTAGACTCCTTTTATTTTGCCATCAACTACTATAGCAATATCAAAAAAATAATCAAGAAAAAAATGCTGAGTTTTATTCAACATTTCTTATAACAATTTATCCATTAATTTGTTTCAAGACTTCATCAGCAAAGTTTTCTTCTCTTTTCTCGATACCTTCACCAACTTCATAACGAATAAAGGAAATAATATTACTATGTTTAGATTCTACATATTTAGAAACTTTCATTTTATTCTCTTTAATAAAACCTTGATCAACTAGACAAACTTCTTCGTAGTATTTATTAATTCTACCATTTATAATCATTGGTAATTTATTTTTATCTAATCCTTCATTTTCAGCTTGTTCCATTAAAATAGCTTTTTCTTTCTCTATTACTTCACTAGGAACTTCATCACGATTTAAGTACAAAGGTTTCATTGCTGCTGCTTGCATTGCTATATCTTTAGCAAGTTCTTCATCGTCCCCGTCTAGAATAGTCAAGGTAGCAATTTTTCCACCCATATGAGAATAAGTACCAAATATCTGATTATCTTGTTTTTCTAATATTTCAAATCTTCTCAATGTTAATTTTTCACCAATTGTTCCTACTTTTTCAGCTATTACTTCTGATAAAGGTTTACCAGCTAACTTTAGATTTAAAGCCTCTTCCATTGTCGAAACATTATTTGCTAAAATTGTGCTAGCAATATTATTTACTAATTCTTTAAATTCAGTATTTTTAGCCACAAAATCAGTCTCAGAATTTACTTCCACAATTACCGCTTTATTGCCATCTATCAATACATATGCTAACCCTTCAGCGGCAATACGTGACGCTTTTTTTGCTGCTTTAGAAATTCCTTTTTCTCTTAACCAATTCATTGCTTCTTCCATGTTACCATTTGTTGCCTCTAATGCTTTTTTGCAATCTAGCATTCCAGCACCACTTATTTCACGTAATTCTTTTACCATACTTGCACTAATCATAATACACCTCCTTATTTTAAAAGTTCTATTAACTCTTCTTTTTTCATTTTTGAATAGCCTTTAATTTCTTTCTTTTTAGCTAGTTCTCTTAATTCATTAACAGTAAGAATTTCTAAATCCAATTTAGGTTCTACTATTTCTTCTTTTGGCTTTTCTACTTTTTTGGTTTCATTTCTTTTCTCTTTTTTTTCAAAGTTTTTTCCATCATTTCTAAAATTCTTTCTTTCAGATGTTTTTACAGTTTTTTTACTTTCATCTTCTGTTACATAATCAACTAAAGTTCCACCTTTTACTTCAACGATTGCATTAGTTAAAGCTCCTAATACAACTTTAATTGCTCGAACAGCGTCATCATTACCAGGAATTACATAATCTACTAAATCAGGATCACAATTCGTGTCAATAATTCCAAATACAGGAATACCTAATTTTTTAGCTTCTTTAATCGCGTTTTCTTCTTTCATAGAATCGACAATAATTAAAGCTTGTGGTAATTTGGTCATTTCTCTGATTCCACATAAATTTTTGTTTAGTTTATCGTATTCCTTCTTTAAACCAATTACCTCTTTTTTTGGTAATTTATCAAATATTCCGTCTGCTTCCATCTTTTCAATTTCATCAAGTCTTTTCACTCTTTTTCTAATTGTTTTGAAGTTTGTTAAGGTGCCACCAAGCCAACGCTCTGCCATATAATACATTCCGCTACGAGTTGCTTCTTCACGACAAACTTCACTAGCTTGTTTTTTGGTACCAACATAAAGGACTGTGCCTCCTTCTGATACAATTTTTGTTAAAGCAGCATATGCTTCTTCTATTTTTTCTACTGTTTTTTGTAAATCAATAATATAAATATCATCACGAGAGTTGTAGATGTACTCTTTCATTTTAGGATTCCATCTTTTGGTTTGATGTCCAAAATGAACCCCAGCTTCTAATAAGTAGTTCATTGATACTACTGCCATATTTTATCTTCCTCCTTTGTTTTGCTTCCAAATACTTCTTCTTTACTCCTTCACTTAAAAATGATTTTTAAGCACTAGAAGGAATAAATCAGTATTTGTGTATATTTTTTGAAAAGCCATACTTATCTTATCATAAAACTTAGGAAGACACAAGAATTATTTTTAATTTTTAAAACCATAAAATTATTACTACTCTTACCTTATTTCTTTACATTTGTTTTTTAATATATAACAGAAAGTTAATTTATATCTATAATTTTGATACAATTTATGCTATAATAAATGACAAAGGAGGAGTACAGATGCATATCATAGAATTAACTGAATTACAATTTAAAAATTATTCTAATATTCACAGTAAAAAAAATTATAAACAAAGTGTAGAATATGCTAAATTAAAGTACTTAAATGGTTATACACCTCTTTATTTAGGGTTAATAGATGAGAAGAATAATGTTCATGCGGCAACATTAATTTTACAAAAACCAATTAATAATAAGCATAAATATGGATATGTTCCTAATGGATATTTAATTAATTTTTATAATTTAGATTTAGTAAAAACTTTTACCATTGAATTAAAAAATTATTTAAAGAAATTAAATTATGTTTATATAAGAGTAAATCCCTTAATTAACTATCAAGTATATAATAGTGATTTTATACTAAAAGAAAATAATAGTGGTATTATTAATGAATTTAAAAAAATGGATTATAACTTTATTCCCAATACTTCAAAATATAAAATGATGTTAAAAACACATGATATTCATACTACTTATAAAAATTTTAAACGCAGTTTAAGAAGAAATATCAATAATTGCTTAAAAAAAGGAATAATTGTCTATCAAGGAACAGATAAAGATTGGAATGATTTTCTTTCCTTGATAGAAAACAAGGAAAGATATCAAAATATGAAAAAATTATTTTGTACTCCAAATAATCAATTTGAATTTTATTTAGCAAAAATAGATCCAGAAACTTATATCAATAACTACCGCTATTTACTAAAAAAAGAACAAATTAATAATGAAAATCTAAATATGAAATTAAAAAATCCCAATATTCGAAAAACTAATAATCTCATTATGAAAAAAATGACTTCTGATAAATTAATAACCAATTATAATAATGAAATTACCAATGGAACAATTTTGTTTCAAAATTATCCCAATGGAGTTGTTATCTCTGGCGTTGCTATTATCACCAACCAAAGAGAAGTATCTTTTATCAAAGAGTCTTACAGTAATAAATTTAAAAATATTCGCAGTATTCCGATGATTAAATGGGAAATTATAAAAAAACAGATCGACAATGGCTACTGTCTCTTTGATTTAGGAGATATTATTATTACTAAAAATCAGATTACAAAAACTGGCTATAACGGAAACATTATTGAGTATTCTAATAGTTTTGACTTAGTTATCAATGATATGCTATATAAATTAAATGGATTTTCTAAAAAAATGCCAAAATAAGCAACTTACCTTTTGAATAAGATAAGTTGCTTATTTATTTTATAAGTCTAAATTATGATAAACAGATTGTACATCATCTAATTCTTCTAATGCTTCTATTAAAGCTAGAGCTTTTTCTGTAGAACTTTCATCTAAACGCATGTAATTATCTGGAATATAAGTCACTTCTGATATAATGAAGTCAGTATATCCTAATTCATCAAGTCCTTCTTTTACTGCTAAGAAATTATTGGGAGTAGTTGTTATTTCGTAGCTATCATCATTTGCGGTAAAGTCCTCTATATCAAGTTCTAATATATCTTCCATTAATTTATCTTCATCGTATTTTTTATCTAGAATTAACAATCCCTTTCTTTTAAACAAATAACTAACAGAACCATCTGTTCCTAAATTTCCCCCTCTTTTAGTTAAAGTACTACGTACAAATGAAGCTGTACGATTACGGTTGTCGGTTAAGCAATCGATCATGATAGCTATTCCACTAGGTCCATACCCTTCATAACGTACTGATTCATAATCTTCTCCATTTCCTTTAGAAGCAGCTTTATCAATCGCATTTTGAATATTAGATTTAGGCATATTTTCGGCTTTAGCTTTTTCTATTACCATTCTTAATGCAGCATTGTTATTGGGATCAGCATCTCCACTTTTAGCGGCTACATAAATTTCTTTTGCTAATTTAGCAAATACTTTACCACGTTCGGCATCGATAGCTCCTTTTTTTCTTTTAATTGTTGACCATTTACTATGTCCTGACATAAATTTCTCCTTCTTTCATTCATTATTTATTAATATTTTACTTGATAATAAGGAATAAAGTCAATATCTCTATTCAAAATATATTTTATTTCTTAACTAATATATTCTAATAAAACAGGTGCTAAAATAATAATTAATACTAAAGGTACAAAGAAAAATACAGATATAATACTTATTTTAATTGGTACTTTACTAATTTCAGCTTTTACTTCTAATTTTCTTTTTTCTCTTAAATAATCTATTTGATTATATAAACTTTTAATAATACTACTTCCATAAAGATTGGCCTGGGTTAAAGATAAAATAATATTATTGATGGTATCAGAAGGGATAGTTGCTTGCATATCTTCTAAGGCTTCTGTTAAACTTTTTCCATATTTAACTTCTCTTGTTACTTCTTTAAATTCATTAACTAACTCTCCTGTACAAGAGTCTGTTGTAACATTTAAAGCTTCTTGTAAATTTCTTCCTGTTTCTAAAGATAAAGTCAATATTTCAAAAAAGTTTAAAGCTTCCATTTCTAAATTCATTTGTCTTAATTTTATTTTACGATCTAATAAAAAGTAAGTTATTCCTTTATAATATAAAAAGGTACAGATAGGAGCGAAAAAATAACCAAAATCACTGATAGATAAGATGAAGAAAAAAATTAAAATTGAACCTAAAAATCGTAAATTTAAAAAAGTATAGGTTTCTAATTTGGTAGATACTCCTAATAGTTTTATCTTTTTACTAATTTCTTCTCTACTTTTCTTGCGATAAATTTTTTTGGATAAGTAATGACTTTCATTCATAGTTACACCTTAACTTTCATAATTTTATTTAATAAATAAATATAAACAATAAACATTAATCCAATCATACCAACAGTCATGTAACCTAAAGGACAAGAAAATAATGGATCAAAATAACTAGGACTAATTGCATAAATAACTAAAACAAATAAAATAGGAATTCCAATTAATACTTTGACAATCAAATTAGATGCTGCAGTAGAGTTTTTCAAATCACTTTCTAGCTTTTTTTTATCAAATAACGTTCTTTCTATACTAGAAAATACCATAATGATATTACCACCAGTTTTATTTAAAATAGTTAAAGAAGAAGAAATATATGTAGCTTCTTCTAAATTTACTCTTTTAGCAAATCTTCCAAAGGCAACATCTGAACTTAATCCATAAGACATATCTTGATAAATTTTAAAAAACTCATAATTAATTGGTTTGGGTAAATCAAGGCTCGCAATTTCTACTGCTTGTAAAGTACTTTTTCCTGCTTTAAAAGCATTATTCATGATGATAATAGCACGGAGCATATCATTTTTTATTTTTTTTCTTCTTCTTTTATAAGAATAAATTAAATAAATATCATAAAGATAATAACCTAAAATAAAACAGAAGAGAAAACCAAAGAAAGAAATACTTTTTCCTTGAACTGTATATGAGATAATTACTAAGATAACTAAAAGACACGCGATAAGTAATTTTTGAACGAGAAAAATAGAGGTGTTTTTTTCTTCTCCTATAGTTATATACTTTGTATATTTAGAGGAATGTTTTTCTAACATTTTATTCTGGGTAAATTTATTTAAAAAATTATTGTATTTTATAGCTAATTTATCAAAAATACTTTCTTCATCTATTGCATTCATATTTAAACTGTAGCGAGCAATTCTTTTCTCCATTTGAAAAGCTTTATATAGAATAAAGGAAAACCATAAAAATAGAAGAATAAAAATAACCAAAACAATTCTTATGAATAAAACAGAATTCATCTAATTCACCTCACTTCTTTATCAAAAATTATTTTATTTATCTTGAAGTATTATACGTCATAGGTACAATTTCTTTTCTTGTGAAACATATTATCTAAAGTATGAATTCCTCTTCTAGCAATTTTACAATAACTAGTAGGAATTCCTGTTTGTTTCATAAAATCACCTACCACAGTACCATCATCCAAAGTACCAGTTTGTAGATAACTAAATATTTCTTTCACGACGATATTTCCATCTTTTAAACCATCAACTTCGCTGATACTAGTAATCTTTCTTCGACCATCTGTTAACCTATCAATTTGAATAACAATATCAATCGCGTGTTCAATATACCCTCGAACAGCACTAACAGGAATAGACATCTCATTCATCAGAATCATTGTCTCTAGACGATTTAAAGCATCAATAGGACTATTCGCGTGTAATGTCGTAATGGAGCCTTCATGTCCCGTATTCATAGCTTGCATCATATCAAAAGCCTCTTTTCCTCGAACCTCACCCACAATAATCCGATCTGGTCTCATTCGAAGAGAGTTACGAACTAAATCACGAATGGTTACTTCCCCTTCTCCTTCATAATTTGTTAGTCTCGTTTCTAAAGAAATTACATGATTTTGCTTTAATCTTAATTCAGCAGCATCTTCTATAGTAATAATACGTTCTTCTGTTCCAATAAAACTACTTAAAATATTTAAAAGGGTCGTTTTCCCAGTTCCTGTTCCTCCGCTAATTAAAATATTTAGTTTTGCTTCGACACATGCTTCTAAAAAAGTGGCCATTTCATTAGTTAGAGCACCTTTTAATAATAAATCGTCGATACTTTCTAAATTTTTAGCAAATTTACGAATAGTTAAAACAGGTCCAGTTAAAGATAAAGGAGGAATAATAGCATTTAATCTACTACCATCGCGGAGTCTGGCATCGACCATAGGATTAGCAACATCAATCGTTCTACCTAAAGGTTGGACGATTCTTTGTATTGTTCTGATGATATGTTTGTCATTAATAAAAGATACTGATTCCTCTTTCATTAATTTTCCATCTACTTCAACATAAATCTCATCTGGTCCATTGACCATAATCTCCGTGACATTATCATCACTTAACAATTCTGTAATTGGTCCATAGCCATTTATTTCATTTTGAATTAAATTAAAAATATAATTTCTTTGTAAATAATCTAAGTCGTAGCCATTAATACTTTTATCTACTTCATCATTAATATATTGTTCTAATAATTTATCTTCAGGAATATTTTCATCAATTAAATTTTGAATAATATTCGTTCTTAATTCTTCTAATAACTCTTTATCACGAAACACCTCATAATCACTAATATTTTGAACTTTTAAAGAAGAGGATTTAACTTCAAAAGCATCAATTAAACTTTGCTTACTCATTTTGTTCTACCTCCAACTTTTTCTCTTCATCTTCTTTGATTAAACGTGCCGCCATTAATTCTAGTTTATGAATGTCTCCTCCATGAAATCTTAAAACATTTCGGTTTAAGGTTAAAATCTCTCCATTTAGAACATATTTATCAATATTTTTGATATAAAAACTATTAGAAATTGTATAATCAATGTTGCATTTTAAAATATTACGAATATCAAACAAAGATAAATAATCTCTTCCTGTATCCCTAGAACAGTTCAAACAAACTAAATAATTTTCTTTATCTGTACTTTTAAAAATACTAATTAAACTTTTCATATTTTTTAAATCAATTAAATCATTTGTTACCATTAATAAAGAAGTATCGACATAATCTAAAATCATTAAATTTACCTCATTCATTAAATGATTAGTATCTACTAAAATAATATCATATTCTCTTTTGGCAAGTTCAAAAATCATGGGAATATACTTACTTTCAATTTTTAAAGCACATCTAGGATCTTTGGGACTCGCTAAAACATCAATACCATTATTATAACTTGCTACATAATCAGTAATACTACTGTATCTATTATTAGAAATGCTATCAATTAACATAAAGATATCTTTCTTATTACGAAGATCTAACCAAGTAGAAACTCCTCCACTATAAAAGTCAGCATCAATAATTAAGACACGTTTTTTCATTCGGTAGTAAATTCCTGCTAAATTAATTGTCATTGTCGTTTTACCAACGCCACCTTTTACTGAAGAAACACTAATAATCTTTCCATTTTTACTAGCCATACCCATTCACCTCATTTTTATTTTATCTTTTCTATTTTTTTCTTTTCATTATCTTTATATCCAATGTATTCGCTTTCTATTTTAAATCCACTAAATCCAAGGATTTTACTAAATATTCCTTTGACATAACTACTTGTTTGAATTTTAATTTTCTCCTCTTCCATCGTAACATGACTATCATGATACGTTAAATTATAATCTAGTAATTGTTCTATTTCTTCTTGATTTCTTTCTTCTTTATCAAGATCTAACTCACAATTTAAAACCATTTCTATTACATTACTTAAATTATTTTTCGCGACAAAAAGTTGTCCAACATCATAAACAAGAGCCATCATACCTAAAAGAATTGGAATTATTAGAATAAACAAAACCAAACTTTGTCCTTTATGGTTAAGCATTAGGAATAACCCTTTCGACGGTAATTTCACAGGGATTTCCTAGTACGCGTTCTAGAATAGGAGTAATCAGTGATAATTTTTTTGAAACAGTTATTTTTTGGTATTTTTCTTGATAATTTTCCATTTGAATTTCTAAATTAGAATATTGGGAAGAAACTACCTCAATAGAATCGCCATTTCGAATCATTAAGGCAATGTCAGTACTTACATTCTCTAAATCATTTTTAGAAGATAATAAAATACCAAAATCTACAATAGTAAATAAAATCATTAAAAAAATGGGTAAAATTAAAACAAACTCGACTAATGCTTGACCTTTTCTATTCACACTTTATCACCGAATCCCTATTATTAATCTAATTATAGCAAATAATCCAAAAAAAAGAAAGATTTTTTACATGATCTTTCAAACTTTCAAATTTATGAATAAATTTTAATTTCATACTACTTTTCTTTGACGGGATATTTTTTCTTTTCAGTCATCATGTATTCTGTAATGATTGTTTCAATCTCAGGTAAAGCATTCGGATCAATATTAGATAAAACAACTTTCTCCTTAATTGTATCAATGACAACATTTCCAAATAATAAACCTTTTCGAATAGTTAAATCATTAAACATATCTGGAGTAATTGTAACAAAGAAATATCCCCATAACACTCTTTTAGTAGCAATCATAATTCTCTTATTAGTTAGTGCTATAACATTTGTATAAAAAATTTCAAATACACTAGCATTTTTCTGTGCAGGAAAAGCATATAAAATTTGTTCGTCTGGATTTAAGTGTTTTTCAATAATCTGGCAATGTTTCTTTAAGCGAAATGAAATTGTCATAGGATATTTTCTTTTAAATTCCTTTACCATTTCGTAACATTTTTCCATCTATCTTTCACACCTTTCTATTATTCACCAATATCAAAATATTTATTATATAGCTCTAATAATTCATCAGCAGTTCTTTCTCCAATCAAGGTATCAACTGCTTCATTACCCGCTAATACAATAGTTGTTGGTGTTCCCCAGTTACCACTATTTTTTTCTAAATAGGTATTAGTAGATTCAAAAGTACTCCATTCTTCATCAGTAAATGTATCCGTATCGACATAGTACATTGGTAATTCATTATCTTTCGCAAATTCTTCAGCGACAGGCATAAAGCTTACACAATGCGAGCAAGTTGCCCTTTCAATAACTACCACAAAAGATTCATTATTGTCAATTTTTTGTTGGTATTCAGCGTAACTTAATTCTTGTAGTCCTGCTTCTCCAGATAATGTTAATGGTAAAGTATAATTTGGTTCGGCTTTCTTTCCCCCCATAACGAAACATCCTAATATGACAATTACTACTAACCCAACAATTAAAGCAATATCACTTTTTTGTAGTCCTTTTTTTTCTGTTTCATCATCTGTAACTACACTTTCCAAATCTTCATCATCATTTTCATCTAAAAGACTTTCATCTTCTATTTCTTTTTCTAAAACCTCTTCTACTTTTTTGCTTTCTTTTACGGTATTCTTCTTAGTAGTTGTTTTGGATTCTGTTTCCTTCTTTGGATTTTCTTTTTTAGGTGTTGCTTTCTTAACAGCAGTCTTACCTGTTTGTTTTTTGGTAGTATTCGTATTCTTCTTTGATGCTACCTTTTTTTCTTTTACTTCTTCATTTTTCATGTTTAACTTCCTCCCTTTTCTACATTTTACTATTCTTTCTACAAAAAAGCAAGAAAATTACACTTTATTTCCGTTAAAAAGAATCATCAGTTATTTTCAGATGATTCCTCCTTCTTTTCTTTGGTAATTAATTTTTTCATTTTTCTTGGATTATTATCCTTTTCTATCTCTTCTCCTTCTTTATTATACAAAGAAACTCTAGTTCTCGCGACTAAATCATGTAATCCTCTACCATCTGTTCTAATAATTACCATCGCGATAATAATAATTTCCAAATAATATTGAAGATCATAAATAATAGAAGTTAATGTATAATAATTTCCTTGACTTAAAGAATAAACACCAATAATACGAATAAGATAATAAATCGGTTGATATAAAAAGCAAGCTCTTACAACATAACTCCAAAGAGGTACTTTTTGATTTTCATTAGTATTGTTTACAATTTTTAATCGAACTAATTTCTTTCCTAATGTCTGTCCATCTGTAACTCTATTAAATAAAACAAAGTATAACATCACCACAATTATATAAACAATCATATAAAAGGAAGAATTTTTTTCTATCATATAATATAATTTTTGGTATTGTTTAGAATAATCCTTATCAATTTCTTCAACTAATTTATCATAATTTTTTTCAGTTAAAGACTCATCTTGATAATACTTTTCTAGCACATCTTGATAATCAGGATAATCATTTATTAATTCTTCACATTCTTCTAAAGTTAACTTTTTATCTTTAAAATCATTACTTAAATTAGTTTTAAAACCTGTATAAACACTTACTAATTTTGTATATTCATCATAATACTTTGTATAAGTAGACAGTTGTTTATTAATCGCTGGTATTCCTGATAAGGACTGAACAATTAATAAAACAACCATCATATCAATCAAATACGCGATAAATCTATACCCTAGTTTTTTCATAGAAACTCCTATTATTTCGAAATCATATCACAAATTAAATTACTAATCTCTGTTGGGTTTTCAATAGTTAATCCTTCAATTAATCTAGCTTGTGAATACAATACTTTCGTATATTTTTCTAAAGTCTCTTTATCAGTAGCATACAATTCTTTTAACTTCTTACTAATTGGATGCGTTTCATTAATTTCTAATATCATCTTAGCATTTACCTTATTATCATTTGGTAGTGCATTTAATACTTTCTCCATCTCGACAGATAAATCTCCTTCAGTAGTAAGACAAACAGGATGATTTTTTAATCTATGTGTAAATTTAATATCGGAAACTTTATCATTCGCAAGTACTTTTTTCATGATATCAAACATATCTTTAGCATCTGTATTTGCTTTCTCTAGTTCCTTTTTTTCTTCTTCACTATCTAAATTTACAGTGTCATTAGAGACATTAACAAATTTTTTAGCATTATAAGTAGTTAATGTTTGAAGAGCAAATTCATCTACATATTCAGTTAAATATAATATTTCATAACCTTTATCTTTAATTAATTCTACCTGTGGCATATTATCTACTTTATCATTATTTTCACCACAAGCATAATAAATATTTTCTTGATCTTCTTTCATTCTAGAAACATATTCTTCTAAAGTAACTAATTTCTTTAAAGAAGAAGAATAAAACATTAGTAAATCTTTCAAATTATCTTTATTTACACCATAATCAGCATAAATTCCAAATTTTATTTGCATACCAAATGTTTTAAAGAATGATTCATAAGTTTCTCGATCTTCTTTCAACATTGTTTCTAATTCTTTTTTAATTTTCTTTTCAATACTTTTCGCGATTAATTTTACAGAATGATTTTGTTGTAAGATTTCTCTTGAAATATTTAAAGAAAGATCTTCTGTGTCTACAATACCTTTTACAAAACTAAAATAATCGGGAATTAAATCAGAACATTTTTCCATAATTAAGACACCACTTGAATATAATTCTAATCCTTTTTCATACTCTTTTGTATAAAAATCATATGGTAAATGACTTGGAATATATAAAAGAGCATTATAACTACATTGTCCTTCGACAGAAGTGTGAATGGTCTTTAATGGTTTATCATAATCAAAGAATTTAGTACTATAAAATGTTTGATACTCTTCTTCAGTTATTTCATTCTTTGGTTTTTTCCATAAAGGAATCATACTATTAATTGTTTCTTCTACAAGTTCTTTTTCGTATTCATTTTCTGTTCCTTCTTTTAATTTAGAATGTTCTACCATCATTTTAATAGGGTATCTTATATAATCAGAATATTTTTTAATAATACTTTGAATACGATAACTATCTAAAAAGTCACTATAATTTTCGATATCTGTATCCTTCTTAATTTTTAAAGTAATGGTAGTACCAATTGTATCTTTCTTACCAGGTTCAATGGTATAGCCATCTGCTCCTTCACTTTTCCAAACGTATGATTTTTCTTCTCCAACAGCCTTGCTTTCTACTTTAATCTTACTACTTACCATGAAGGCAGAATAAAATCCTACACCAAATTGTCCAATAATATCGATATCTTCATTCTGATTTTCTTCTTTAAATGCTAAAGATCCACTTCTTGCAATCGTACCAAGATTATTCTCTAATTCTTCTTTTGTCATACCACAACCATGATCACGAATAATTAGTTTGCGATCATCTTTGTCAATTTCAATATTGATAGTTAACTCATCTTTATTAACTTGAATTGTATCATCTGTAAGAGATTTATAGTATAATTTATCCATTGCATCACTAGCATTGGAAATTAATTCTCTTAAAAAAATTTCTTTATTTGTATAGATAGAATTAATCATTAAATCTAATAATTTTTTAGATTCTGCTTGAAATTCCTTTTTTTCTTTCTTATTCTCTTTTTTCTCGGTCTTTTCTTTTTTCTCAGTCTTTTCTTTCTTTTCAGTCTTTTCTTTTTTCTCTTTTTTATCGGTTTTCTCAACTTTACTCATTATATTCCTCTTTTCTAGTTAATTTCATTTTAACTATTACTTATGATAACACTGTCTTTAGCAATTGTCAATCATAATTGCTAATATTAACTAATAGCAAATAAGGGTTCATACCGTAAACACCTCATAATAACCATACTTATGCTAATAAAAAAAGCAGATTACCTATTTTTAATAAGAATCCACTTCTATTTTAACTTTCTTTCCACCATTAATCAAAGAACTTGCTTGAACAATATTACGAATAGATTGAATTGTTCGACCATTTCTACCAATAACTTTTCCTAAATCATTTTCTGATACAACAATTTCAATATGAATTAGATTCTCTTCCATCGTTTCTAGTTCGCGAACAGATACAGCATCTTCTTCCGTGACAAGCATTTTAACCATCGTTTCTGTTAATACTACTAAATTCATAAAATTACTTTCCTTGTTTTTGGTTATGGAATTTTTCCATAATACCTGCTTTACTTAAAATACTTCTTGCAGTATCAGTAGGTTGAGCACCTGAGCAAAGTCTTGCTAAAGTTCTCTCTTCATCAATATGAATTTCAGCAGGATTCGTTAGTGGATTATAAGTACCTAATTCTTCAATTACTTTTCCATCTCTTGGACTCCTAGAATCTGCTACTACAATTCTATAAAATGGTTGTTTTTTAGCACCCATTCTCTTTAATCTAATTTTAACTGCCATATAATCTCCTCCTTCATGAATAAATTATAACATAACGATGTTTATAGTGTCAACTTTTTTTTGTTACAATTATTTTTTCTTTCTTACCTTATTTCTTGTCTTTGACTTGATATGAAAAGGTACTACTTTTGAATCCTCATTCTGTCTAACTTGTTCTAACACTCTTTCATTATTTATCCAATAACTCTCATCATGACTTTTTATAGAACCAATTGCCTCCATTAATACCATCCTAACTTTTATAACCTCTTCTTTTTTTCTTTTAACACTTAATTGAGATATTGGTCCTATTCCTTTTACAATTATAAAATGATCGGGGAGTGATTTACTAAACTTAACATACAAGATACTTTCTTCTTCTCCATCTTTAAACCTGATTTTCATAGTACCCTTTAATTTCGGATCAACAACCTCTTTTAACAAAGTAATTTTCTTATCTAAATTCTTAATAACATTATTATTTTTTATATCTAACCTATTCGATAAATCTAAAAAAACATCTTTTATATTATTCATAAAAAACTCCTTCTACTTTCTTTGATATTCTAACCCAACTACTCTTATTTATCAATTTATTAAAAATAAAATACTCCCTTTAAGAAGTACCTTAAATTACATAAATTTATTCATCTGTCTCATCATTTGATTTACTTGTTTTTGTGTTGGTGTTCTACCCATAGAACTCATCATTGTTTTAATCATTTGTTCATTAATTGGTGGATTTTTCTTTAAATACTTTTTCATATATTTTCTAGCAAGAAAGAATCCAATTATTCCACCCACTATAATACCAACTACTAAATATAATATATCTTTAAGCATGATAACCTCCTTGTAATTCATTTTACTTAATAAATCCTTTTTTGTCTATTATTTTATAGCTATTTTTTCATTTTTTACGACTTTATTTAACCAAAAATAATCTTGATTTTCAAAATCACAAATAAAAATATTATCACTATAATCGTGAATATGATTAAAAAATTTAGGATAACTTAAATTTGTTTTTAATTTTAAACAGTAACTAGTCACCATAAGTTTACTATATTCTTGACTATTAGAAATCACATGTGTATTATTCTTATTATAGTAATAAACATCAAGTTTGTTATTAGCAAACAAATAATTATTGATAAACAACTTATTAAAATTAGTAATCATTTGTTCATATAAAGAAGATGATAACATCATATTATATCTATTAGTATAATAAGCATCTTCTAACATTTTATATAACTTATAAGGATATTTATCATAAATACTACAAAAGAAATCATTTACATTATAAATATAAAATACTCTCATCATCCATCACCATATAGATTGTAAAATACCCTTAGTAATTATTTTGTCGAATTAAAAGTGGTAATTTAAAACTTTTACTACTAAATCAGAAGAATACCCTAAACTTATTAAATGATGATATAATTTATTCCTTAATTTAGAATTATCTAGTTTGCGATTATTTTGAATCTGTTTTCCCACAATATTCTCAATCCTTTCTTGCATGACATCTTCGTTCATTAAATCATAATGTGCCTCTATTATAGAAGAAGATATTAAATGTTTTTTTAATTCATTTACAATGCGATATTCTCCCATCGTCGTGAACTTTAATTTATCTTTAATAAAGCATTCACAAAAACGATCATCATTTAAAAGCTTTTCTTTGGTAAGTTTTTCAACAATATATGTAATATCTTCTTCAGAAACATTTCTTTTTTTCAAATAATCTTTAATTTCTTTGGTACTGCGAATTCGAAAAGAAATATATTTTAAACAAGCCTGATACTGTTCTTGAAGAGATGTTTCAATCAAAACTTTTTGATAAATCTTAGAATTTAATTCCCGTTTTAATAATAAATCATTTTCTAAAATGACATCATCATAAGTATCAATGACTTCCCCATTATCTAAATAAAGACGATATTTTCCTACTCCAGTTCTTTCATATTTTTCAATCTTCATAATTATCAAACGTAACCTTTCCTAAATATCCTTCTCTTAAATCTTTTAATAAAGTGGTATAGACTTTTTCATAATCTATTTCCTTTGCTTTTATTGCTCCAATAGATGTACCGATACAAGTTAATATTTTTGATATATCCTCTTCTGATGACTCTAGTTGGTAGCGTTGTTGTAATTGGGTTGGATAATCTTTTAATAATTTTTCAATAATATAAATAGCAACACTTTCTTTATTTAAAATTTCTTCTTTGATAGCTGTCATAGCGGCCAAATTGAAGGCAATATTTTTTCCTTCTAACTTTGGCCAGAGAATACCCGGAGTATCTAATAATTCCAAATCTTTGTTAATACGAATCCATTCTAAATTTTTCGTAACACCAGGTTTATTGCCAACATTGGTAGCTTTTTTACCAACTAAACGATTAATCAATGTACTTTTACCAACATTAGGAATTCCTAAAATGAGAATGCGTATTTTTCTAGGTCTTAATCCTTTCTTTTTTCTTTTTTCATTTACTTCTTTAGCAAAAACATTAGTAATATTTAAAAGGGAATTTAAGTTTTTATCGTGTAATAAATCCACCATTACTACTTGATATCCCTCTTTTTCATAATAGTTTTTCCATTTTAAAGTCACCTTTTCATCACATAAATCTACTTTTGTCATAATTAAAATTCTAGGTTTTCCTTTTATCATTTGATCAATATCTTTATTTTTTGAAGTAAAAGGAATTCTCGCATCTATTACTTCAAAAACAATATCAATTAAATTAATTTTTTCTATTATTTCTCTTTTGGTTTTTGCCATATGACCTGGATACCAGTTAATTCCGACTTTAGTTAACTTTTCTTTTTCATTCATTATTTTGT
>CAYOCA010000003.1:0-20892 GCA_964402345.1 uncultured Muribaculaceae bacterium
AATAAATAACATCATGACAAACTGAATGACAAATAGAAGTATCTAAATCATTCAAATCAACTAAAATGATATTAACATTCTGATACTGTAAAATAATTTTTGGAAAATCATTTGCACTACAAGAAATCATATCCTTATCATTAAAAAACATAAAATCTTTTTTATTTACCTCTATAGCTATAGTATAATAATTTTTTGATAACTGCTTTTTTAACATATAAATTAAACTAGTTGACCCAGCATGATCTGTAAAATTTTTAAACCCAATTACTCTAACATCAGAAACAATAGTCTCCACTTTGGGTAATGACACTTCTTGAATTTTTTGTAAATGAGCAACATCTTTATAAACATTAGGATTATTATAAAGATACATCAATTCTTCTTCAGTTTTAGCAAAATTATATATTCCCATACTAACTAAAGAAGAAATATAAGATTCAGAGTTAACCACTGCATCATCAGAAAGCAACAAAATAATTTTACTAACATCAAGACCAACAGATAATTTCTTTAAGTTATTGATATCAGTATAATTGTGAATCGCTGTAATATCTAAAAACATTCTATTAAAGAAAAAATTGGAGAAAGACTGAACAATTTCATCAGCTGTAAATTCTCCACTAATAGACTTAATAACATCAACATCTAAATTATTAAATTTATTTTCATTTACATTTGATACGATAACATTCATTTAATCTCCCTCCAATCAACAAAAGATTGTGTTTCACCACTGACAGGTATAGTCATATTAATATTTAAGAACGGAAACTCAGCTACAAAAAATACAGTTACTTTGTAATAAGGATTCTTTGTTGTTCCTTCAGAAATAATACAAATACCACTATAAACAGTACCACCACTGCAATTTGCACTAGCAATTTCATCAGAAATAGTATACGGAACATTCTTCAAATAATCATCTAAATGCGACAAGGCGGGGTCATTAGCAGTCCCAGTATATTGATATTGCTCCAAAACATTAATCACATAGTTTTTTACCCTATATGTCTTAGCAAATTGTAAAGCAACAGCAATAAAACAAACATAAATTACAAAGAAAACCATAAAGAGCCAGATTGAAAATGCTCCACCATACGCCTCTTTCAACTATACCACCTTCCAATCTAAAATAAAATTTCAAATTATCTAATCATTCTAAAATTAGAACTAAATAAAATAGCGCTATTAACCATATCTTGCCATTTATCTTGAATAAAATTAGACATTGAAGGTAATAACAATGCTAAAATACCAACAATAATAATAGCAGCAACAATAACTACAACAGTCATAGAAAACTCACCTGAAGCCTCTTTCAAAACACTCACCTCCTTTAAAATCACATGGCATTGACAAGCATCATTACCATTGATATCATCATTAACAACAATCCACTTCCCCCGGTACAAAGTAACATGACCATTGTCATACTTTCCATTTTATCAAGTCTATCTTTATACTTCTGTTGACGAGCTTTCTCTTGTAAACTCGAAACACTTTTAGAGAAAGCTAGCAATTGTTGATGTTTCTTTTCTTGTTCACCTAAACCAAGTCTATATAACAATCTCATCATTCTCATAGAATCTCTTACAGGATACATATTAGCAAAATCAACATAAGGCTGAACACTCGCGTCCCCTGCTTCAATTTTCGCAACCATTTCCTTCAAACCAGGTTTAAATACCTCAGGAGCATCTTCGATACTTCTAGCTAAAGCAACAGGAACGGTATAATGCTGAACTAATACTTCTAATCCTTTTAAATAATAAGGTAACAAAGAATCAACTTCACTTAAATGTTTTTTATAAAAACTTTTAAGTGACAAGTAATCAGATTTAAAAATCAAAAAACCAATTACTAAAGAAATAACAATATTTAAAAAGTTTAATTTAGAAATGAATACGAAAATTAACGCAACCGATACAAGAACCCCCTTCTTAATTCTTCCCATAAATACCTTATCTGGATCAATAACTCTATCTCCATATTTAGCATATAATAAGAATTCATAATCACTTTCTTTTAAAATATTAAATATATCTTTATTATCATCAACAAATTTTCCCCCACTTATTCTACCACTATAAGTAAGAATAAATATAATTACAATACCAACTAATAAGATTTCCATATCATTCAGCACCTACATTCTCATTATAATATCTTTCTCCTTTAATCAGGAAAAATGTATTAATTAAAACAACTGCATGTAATGCAAGAACCATCCACCATTTATCAAGCAAGGATATATAAGTATCAATTTGCACCAAAAGCTGAATTAAAATAACTAACCCATATAAGGCAAAACCAAACATTAGAAACTGACTATGGAATTTTGCTCTATCCATTCGATCTCTATACACACCTTCGACCAAAGCATCAATATCAAACAACATATTGTCAAAAGTCTCACCAGTATCTTTTGCACCTTCTTTAGTTACTTGTAAAAATAACTGATGCATATTTTTAACCATAAAGAAAGGATACTTAGTATTCATATAATTAATAGAATCATTAATGTCTCCATTTTCATAAGAAAGAGCAATCATTGTTTTTACATCACTTAATACTGGATCTTCCAAAACACCAGATTCTGCCACTCCTTCTAATGATTTTACAAAAGCTTGTGTTGTAGCAAATTCCATAATTGTATTTGTAACATATACCTGAATTTGTTCAAAAATAAATTCACTATATTGTCTTTTAGATCTCAAATAAGTTAAATAAGGAATCAGGGCAATTGCCAGTATTAAATAAACTATCGCCCAAAATAAGCTGTAAAAATAAAGATAACCAACACCAGCAGCAAATCCTCCAAGCAATACGACTTGAGTAGCATATTGTCTTGGCGTATAATCAATTCCTAATGACTTAATTTTTTTTCTCATTTCTTTATAGGAATAGGGGGCATACTTGTCATATAAAGAATCAGCCGATTCTTTGACAAACTTATACACACCTGAACCCGTACTAGACCTATAGGTAACAATAAATACAACAATAACACCAATTATAATTATTTCCAACATAAACTTCACCTCGCTCTACTTACTACTATCATTAACATTATTATATATCAAATTTTGCGAATTGGCAATATTTTGAGAAGGATAATTTCTAAAATTTGTATTATTATTAACATAATTCATATTTGGATTTACCGATGATTGTTGATAAATAGAAGAATTAACAGTAGATGAAGTAGAATTTTGTGTTGGTATGGATTGAACTGGATTCAAATTTGATATATTTGTTGATGAAACAACAGGTTGTTCTTGATTAACTGCTGAAACATTAGGTATGTTTTTTACAATAGAATTATTAGCAATGGAACTTTCACTTAGATGAACTACAGATGTATTAGTTTTAAGAGATTCCCCATTGCTATTAACAACAGAATCATCTGGAACATGAAAGTTTTCTTTTACTAATATATCAGGTTGCATAATGACACCTTGACTTTCCAAATAATCAATTAAATATTGACTGGGATTATTAAGAATTGTTTTACCATCTGGAGTTCTTTTATACAAAATTCGATATTCAGGATTGTTTTCCTTCGTAACATAGAATTCTACTACCTCTGATACTTCTCTTTTAAATCTTTGTAACTCTTTACTATAATATCCTTTTATATGAACTCCCAATTGAACATATCTATGAATACTTCTTAAAAATTGATCCATGTCAATACTTGATTCTAATAAGCTATACAAACGACTGGGAATACTTTCTGCCTTATCAGCATGAATAGTAGAAAGGATATTATGACCCGAAGAAATAGAATCCCTCACAGCCATAACTGCTTCGGCACTTCTTACCTCGGATAACAATATCCATCGAGGATTTTGTCGCATACAAGTAACCAAAACATCTGCATAACTTGCAATGTTATTGGTTTTCATCGCGACAATATCTCTTTCAGGAAAGATACGATCTAAATGTAGTTCCAAAGTATCTTCTATGGTAATAATCTTCTCATCATACTTAGTATGAGCCGCCATGTACTTAACAAATTCAGTCTTACCACTACCGGTTTCACCACTAACTAAAATATTACAATGTCCCTCAACACATTTTAAAATAAAATCATGAATATCAAGTCGAATATAATCTTCTTGAATAATTTTTTCCTTCTCTAGTCTTATCTTAGCAGGTGTTTTACGAACTAATACTGCAATTCCATTACGGGCAATAGAATCATGAACAAAATTCATACGTAACTCTGCACTTTCAGCGTCCAAAAAAGGATTTGCCATATTGAAAGATTTCCCCATTGAATTAGCACACTGAAAAGCCATTTTTTCCATAAATGCATTATTTACAGCAGGATTTTCAACACGATAAACTCCCTTAGATAATGATTTCAACCAAACTTGTCCACCATTACTATAAGAAATATCGGTAATATCATCATTGTCCAAATACTCTTGTATTGGTCCAAAATCAACTTGTGTAAATTCATTTTTCATGATTATCACCTATTGGTTTTCTTCTTCATCATCATTATTTTCAGTATTTGCTTGATCAACAGTACTAGATAAAATTTCATCTACAGAGACCATTTCAGTTTTCGTGTTAATAAAATCTTGAATATCTTTACTGCTTACATATACTACATCTTCTCTAGTTAATTCTTGCGTATTAGGAACCAATATTAGTTCAACACTATATGAACTTGATAAATAAATAGCCTTTCTAAATAACAAATGCATGTCTTCTGGTAATGCAAATAACATATAAGCAGGAGTTCTAGCCTCAGATGAATTTTCAAAAACATGTTGTCCTTCACTATCTTTTACATCAAGAATTTTTACATTACTAAGAAATTTACCAAACATAATTGTACCATCATCATTATTGGCTTTAAAGTATACATTAATATAGTCATCTGGCATCATACTATTGGCATAAGTACTATCCATATTAACCTTATAACTAATAACTGTATAGCCATCTTCTACGTCCAAAAATGCAGAACTAGGTAAATTACTTGAAGAAGTAATTAAATCAGTATAAAACAAACTTCCTTCAGCAATCATAGTATTATACTGTGAATACTTTCCAACAATTTCATCAGCACTTCTATAATAACTACCTACCAAAAAAGACGCTGGAACATTCATATATGAAACCATTGATGAAGTAATTTCAGTTCTTGGCTGTATTGTTTGATTTGCATAAGGAACTCTAGTCAAACTCGTTTTCTGATTAATTCTAAAATTATACCCAAAATACAGTATAATAACACACAAAATCACCCCTAGAATTGTAACAGTATTTTTGTTACTAAAAAATTTTTTAATTGAACTTTGTAAATTATTCATTACATTTCCTCCTTTTATTAATTATATATTCAAAATAGCAAATTACTATTAAGAACCTAACTTTGATTAAATTCTAAAATTGCACTTAAATCATTAACAATATCAAAATCTTCTGTTTTCTCTGTAATTCTGTATACATCAGTGGTACTAACAGCAGCAACCGTAACCTTAGGTGGACTTTCCATAATATCATAGAAACGTAACACATAGCCACTACCAGAACCAGAAATATTCTTATAAAATCTTCTTGTACAATTTGCTACAAACTTCTCTTCAAGTATTTTTAAATTTCCTGTCTCTCGATAATAAGCATAATCAATTGATTCATACATAGAAGCCTCAACTGCTTCTTTCAGCACATAATATTCACTTTCATTATTAATAGCGACATTTTCAAACATAACGAGAATGACAATTCCAAATAAACCAAGTAATATTAATACTGCACCTGCAAAAGAATATTTCATCTATAATTCACCTCCATTGAAAATCTAAGATACTCGATCACAATTTTCACTATACACCCCACTTGTACAATGATTTATACGAACAATTGCTGAAATAGACTCAAAAATATTGTCTTGTCCTCTCACTACTTTACTTTGTCCTTCCGAATCCATATCAGCATCACTTGCATAACTACCATAAAGATTATCAAAATTGCTAAGAGACTTTTTAGAAACATTATCAAATTTCTTAGTTTGATAAAAAACTTTTGAATAAGAAAGGTTAGTAATTCGACTTAAACCACCATTATTTAAACCACCATGACTTATAACATATTCCTTCCAATTAGATGGTAAATCATCTGTGGAAGAAGCATTTGGAAAAGGGTTAGTAACAGAAATTGATCGATACTTAACTTTATTAATTTGATTGATAACATTAACATTACAGGTTGAATCATAACTAACACCCCACCCATTAATCAAACTTAAAGTATTAGATGTTATTTTAAACTGAAATGAATAATTATCACCTAGAGGAACATAATAGATTCCAGAACCATTTATTGTTTCGACATAAGAGGCATCACTAGGTTTGGTAGCTGGATAAAAATATGATGCATAATCATTACCACTATTTTTATAATAAGCTTTACGAATTGCATAGTTACAAGTCATAGTACGAATTTCATTCGGATTCCAAACCGCATTAGTAGCACCAACACAAGAAAGATTACCTGGATAAGTATTTAATTTATTATTTTTATCATTTGAATCGTCAAATACAATAACAACATCTGAACTACTTAAATTTCTATATCTATTATTAGCCACATAAGATTTTGCTATATCTTTATATAAATCTACTCCATAAACAACTCCTGAGAAACTGCCATCAGCATTTCTTTTATAAATTGTTTCACCAGTTTTTAATCCCAAAGAAACATTAAAAGATACTCCTGAAGCTGCATCTTTAACAGGAATAGTAGCAGCATAAGTATTATTTTGCGAAGTAGCAGTCACAGAATTAGCATTCATCGTTGCTAAAGTATTCCATTTTCCAGAAACTGTAAACTGAAAACTATAAGGAAAATACCTACCAGAAACAGCGGACATTCCATTTGAAAAATTGGAATCATGTTTAAATGAAATACTTTGAGTAAATGAGACATTTGTTTTAAATAAAATAGGAAAATAATAGTCATATGAACCATTCCCAGCATTATATTTATAAACAATAGAGCTTGTGTCACCAGAAACAATAGGGACATTTGCTACAATATTAGATTTATCACCAAATTTATCTAATAAATAATTAGAAGAAACCTTGTAATAATACTGAGCCTTACTAATAGCTTGTTGACCGCATTCTTTATCACCACTAGAAAAATCGGAACAACCAGAATACGAAAGTGCATTACAAGTTGGATTAACAATACCGATTGGAGCCTCAACATTACAAATTCCATTTTCCACATCATAATTACAATTTCCACCAATGCATTGAAAATCGCAAGTTTTTTTAGTTGAACATTCTTCACCACAACATCCAGTAGGACAATCTTCAGTTTCAGTTTTTACTGTTTTTTTCAATTTCAACTCCAAATTTCCAGCAGCCTTAACCCAAGAAGTAAAAGCCCAGTAATCGGAGTTTCCTTCCTCTAATTTTATCATTCTTGCATAAAAGGTTCCCTTTTGATTCCCTTTATAATTTTTAAATTCACTAACTGAAGTACTATAAGTTACTACTTTATGAGATTGATTTGAACTATCAGTCCTAAACGTTCCACTAGAACTACTAGTACTCTTAGATGTAAATCGTCTTGCATTAACAGCAGTGAACTGAACCTTATCTTCCATTTTTCCTATTGTTACTTCATTTCTCGTAACTTCATAAGATGTCTTTTTAACACCATTAACGATTTCCGTTTTTTCAGAACCTACTACTTTATTCCAGGCCGAAGTAAAAGTTGTATTAGACTTCCTTTTACAATTAGTTTCAAAAATAGTACTACAAACATCTGGCAAAATACCAATATCTGTAGAATCCCGTAAAGTACCAGTTTTTTTACTTGAGATTCTGTATTTAACTGTAGAAACAATTCTAAATTTTACAGTAACATCATCTCCAAATTTATTTAATAAATCACTTATTGGTATTTTAACACTAAAGCCGAGATCATAATATAAACAATGGCTACCACCATAGCTTCCACTATTTGTACAAACATCCGCTTCACCATATCCATTATTATTTTCAATGTATTTTTTTCGATTATTATGCTGACTACTGGTACAAGCACTATCTGTACATCTAATATAATATACATCAACTATATGATTATCAATCATAACACCCCCTACTGTTGCAGTATATTTTTTACATTTTTTAGAGTTTGCACTACAGTTCTCATAATTGCTATTCCAATTACCAGTATAGGCAACAACATCAGTAGATAAGCTTTTGTTACCATAATTATCAACATGATCTATAAAAGACCAACCAGTCATATTAATTACTCCAGTATTAGTAATAGAAAAAGAAGCAATTTCATAGTTTATGTTATTGGCAACTGAAGCATAGCATTGTTGAATAAAGCAAAAATTAAAAAGCAAAAATAATACCTCAAATAGAATAACTTTTTTTTTATTCATTCTAATACACTTCTCTTTCTATACCTTATGATAAGCAATATAACAGCCAAAACAAGACATACTCCGAAAATTAAGATAAAAAATTTATACTTGATAACAAAATCAAAAAAAGTTGGTTTCGTATTGTCAGTTATATATTTATCTATCTTCTCATGAAATGTAAAATCATCTAATTTTCCTTGATACCATTCATCACAAATATCTAAATTTAATTCTTTAACCTCTTGACACTTATCTTCTAAAGAATAATAATTAAATCTAGGCAACTCAATAGAAATATTTCTAAGAGAACCACTACCAATACAATTTGAAGAATAAATATCGAATTTTAATGTTTCCAAATCTGAATCAAAAGAAACAATTCCATCTGTTAAGTCTTTAGCATGCCATTCATGATAAGTATCATCAGTTAAGTTAACAACAAAAATTTCATCTGCAATTTCAGAAAGATAAATTCTATAATTATTAATAATATCTGAATCGCTCAAATATTCATATGAAATACTAACATTATTTGCTAAGGATTTTAATCTAGATAAATCAACACTATCACAGTTCTCAGCCATAACAACATCCATTCCTAATAAAAACCAAATTAAACCAAACAAAACTCTTTTTTTCATACATACACCCCATATTTTTATTCTAAAATAAGGATATCACTTTTTTCATAAAAAGAAAAGATAAAAATGGAAAAAAGTAGATAAATCATGCAATAATGGTTTACTTAATTAGTAAATGTCAAAAACAATCCTATGATCACTACGAATTACTTTCAACACTCCAATCTCTTGTTTCTAATATACCAGTTAAATTATTTACTATGCTAAAATCATCGTCATCAGTACTTGCAGATATCATATATCCACTTGTTGTTCCTTTTACAACAACAGTAGCCTTAGGTGGCATTTCAATAATGTCATAAAATTCTATTTCATAATTATTTGCGTCTCCACTAACACTAGTAGCAAACCTTCTAGTGAAATTTTCAACAAATTTTTGTTCTGAAATCTTGATACTACCGTTACAACCACCAGAAGTGACACTAGTATTCCTAAAGCAAGCTAAATCAATAGATTCTAACATAGCAGCCTCCATCGCCTCTTTTAAAACATAATATTCACTATCATTATTAAGAGTAAGAGATTCAAACAATCCTATAATTATAATTCCACCCATACCTAACAAAATCATAACCAAATAAGCAAAAGAATACTTCATAATTTCATTTCCTCCTTAATATTTTGAAATAACTAATATGCATCACAGCTTTTACTCCATATTCCTAAGCCACAATAACTATTGCTTATCGATGGATTACCGCCATTTTCAAAAACAGTTTCAACAAAAGAACTGTGTCCATCGTTCTTAATATTATCAAAACTTGCATAATTCGATGTTTGATTGCTGATAAAATATTTTTTATCACTATCAAAAACAATTTTATACAAAGGATTACTAGGATAATTACTATAAGAATTAGCAATTCTAACTTTATTACTGTTTGATGTAGAACAACTATTCCCACTTCCACAATACCAATCTCTCCAATTTTCTGGATAAGTGGTTTTATCACTAGTATCTGCCGTTGGAAATGGATTATTAACAGTAATTGAGCGATAACTATATGCTGCTTTAAAATTTTCACCTTCTTTATCGGGAGGATCATACAATATATGTTTAACGGCAACAGTGCAAGTTGACTTTGCATTTATTGTAATACCTTTAATACTACTAATATTACCTTCCGTATAAAAATTAACTGAGGTTCCAGCATTAAGTGGCACATAATATAAATTACCTGCTGAATTATAAGAAGTATCACTACTTTTATCAGAATATGTAACCTCTGCTGTAGTTTTATTAATATATGCAGTGGGTAAACTTATTGTATAAGATTGGGTAAACGATCCTCCTGCACCAGAAGTCACATCATTTTTCCTACTCATATTGGATAAAACATTTACATTAGAATCCCCCTTATTAGCATCATTATTATTAACACTCTTATATAGACCAGATGTATTTAAATTTTCAACTGAAACATTAACGGAACTTTTTAAATCTTCATTGGTAACAAGAGTTGTACAACTTGCGTCCTTATATAATGGTGTTTCCGATAATACCTTTAGCCCCTCATCTTTGTATTTTATACCATTTATATCATAAAGATTATTAAAAGACAAATTAAACATAGGATATTCATTACTTAAATATCGATAATACCAACTTGTCGTATTAGTAACTGTCCCTCCTGACCAAGAAAAACCACCACCAGCATAAATAGGAGAAGAAAAATTACCAACACTAAACGAAGCACTTTCTGTAATAATCGTTGGAATCGTTACAGTAACCTGATTGCATGTTTTTCCAGAATTTTTATTAACTACCCCCTGACTAATTGTATAAAGAGTTGTATTTGGAGTGCTAATATAAAAAATTTTTGAAGAAGATGAATTAATACATGGAGAATATGAAGTTGCTTTATACTCACTCGTAACCGATGTAGTTAAATCATTAGAAAAGTTAAGAGAATTTTCTATCCACGTACTAACTTCACTCATACTTCCTACAAAAGATGCATTGACAATAGGAACATTAGTAGCAAATTGAGTATAATTTTGAATACCATTTAATGTAGTTTTAGTAATATTATTTTCCGTAAGGTAATTACTAGATGAATCACTCTTTTTTTTAAAAACAAATTCAATCTTACCTATATTTTTAACCGTGGAACTATACTTTAATATAAATTGCATATGTGTACATGTTCCCACAATGGAATTAACGCAATTCCCTTTAGAAATATAATCTGAAAAATTTTTAGTAATATTAAGTAATTGCTTACTGGAATCGTTTTTATCATAAATTATTATTCTATATAAATAATTTATAAAATTATTACAATTAGAATTATTGCTATTACACGTTCCACTGTTAATAGGAATATAAAACCTAAGTTTGAAATAGTTTTCAGAGTTGTTATTTTCCCATAAATTTCTTGAACTATTAGTCATTCCTGTTAAATCAAATCTAACGACTAATCTTTGACTCGAATTAGTCCTAACCTCACCTCGATACAGTCCAAAATCTGTTGTGCCTGACACTGCCTCAACGTATTGATATGTTCCTCCTTGTGCAGTACTTAAAATACTATATAAATTTTTAGCTTCTGTATAACTACTTGCATTAAGATTATTATAATTTTCAGCTGTAGGGTTTAAAAAATATTTAGCCATCGCATCATTAGAATCCATATCAATACCAATTGTAATTATTTTTGACTCACTACATAAGTTATTCCGTAAATCTTTTAAACTCGTCAAAGTATAATAAAGTATTTTTGAAAAATCGGAGTAAGGAATCTTATATTGGATATTGTCAACTCTAAACATATTTGGATAACCATCAGTTATCAAAACAACTAAAGGAATGGTTGAGGTACAAGTATTACTTTTAAGATATTGCATGGCGTTAGATAAAGCATTTTGAATGTTTGTTTGATTATTAGATTTTAAATTGTTTGTGTATGTAGTCGAATTAAAATCAGAAAAACAATATTGACCATTTATTTTATTAAAATAGCAATACTTAAATTTGCTACTCGAACTTATACTTTTAATTTTAGAAGTAATACTATTTACATAGTTTATCATGTTATTTGCTTTATCCTGCTTGGTTGTCATCGATCCACTATCATCAATTAAAAAAACTACATCATATGGTACATTGGTTTTCTTTTCAGTATTCACAGTCGTTGTTGCAATACCAGTTTTAATTGTAACTGACTTGGTACCACCATTACATGTATTTCCTCCACCGACAGAAAAAACATTAGAAACATCTTCACAAAAATTTCCTCCTGTAATTTGTGCAGCATAAACATCACCTAAATAAGCAAAAAAAACAATGATTAGTAAAAATATTTTTTTACTATATAAACACTTTTGTACTTTCATATCTAACCTCCAACTAATCTAATATGTATCTTTTTCTTCTAAATAATATAATAACTATAGCAATCACAATAATCACAATCACGCTAATAATATAAAATTTATATTCATTAATGTAATCTAATAACGTTCTATTTGTTTCTAATCCTTCATAATACTCATCAATAGCATTTTTAAATGTAGATTCATTAATATTAGCCTGATACCATGGATTACAAACATCCAATTCACTATCTCCTAAAATAGTACAATCATATTTCAATGAATATGTATTAAATTTAGGCAAATCATAATCAATTGTATTAACCTGATAATCGCCACATTGAGAAACATATACACCTAACTGACCTTTTCCACTACTCACATATATTTTATCTTCTGAAGTATATGCTTTTTCTTCATGACTATAAAGATTACTAATGTAAACATCTCCTTCTAATCCATTAAAATCAAAAGTTGCTTCATACCATTGGTAATCACCATCAAATTTTATATTTCCAACAAAATTATAATTTGAGGTAATATTACTTGATAAAACTTTTAATTTTTCTATATATTCACTAGTGCAAATAGTAATATCAGCATGAACTGCAGGAATATAAAACAAAAAAGAAAAAAATATAATCAATAACTTTTTTTTCATACGATTACCTCCTACACTAGTACTCTATAATGATAATAACATTTTTTTAGAAAAAATAAAAGAATTTTTTTCCAAAAATACAAAATAAAACATCTCAACCTGAAATGTTTTATTTTCAACTACCTTGTATATTCAAATTCATAATCCAAAATTCTTACAATATCCCCCTCTTGAATTCCCATTTTCTCCAATTCATCATCTATTCCCATTTTTCTTAACTTATGAGAAAAACGAACGTAAGACTCTTCTGTATTAAAGTTAGTCATCTTGAATAATTTTTCAATTACATCCCCTTTAATTACATAAACATCTTTTTCTTTAATAATACTAAATGGTTTTTCTTTCTTAAACTTATATAATACATGACTTTCCTGTACACTTTCTTCAAACAATACTTCATCTTCGGTATTTTTAACTAATTCTTCTAAAGCATCTATCACTTCATCCAACCCTTGATTATTAATAGCACTAATCTCATATACATCTACTTTAATTTTTTTCTTAAAATTTTCTAAATTTTTATGAGAACTTTCAAGATCCATCTTATTTGCTAAAATAATTTCTTTTTTATTTAACAATTTAGGACTAAATTTCTCTAATTCTTTTCTTATCGTTATATAATCATCATAAGGATCTCTTCCTTCCATTCCAGACATATCAATAATATGGGCTATAACCCTAGTTCTTTCAATATGTTTCAAAAATTTATGACCTAAACCAAGTCCTGCTGATGCACCCTCAATTAATCCTGGTAAATCAGCGACAGTATAAGAATAATCTTTGGTACTAACCACACCTAAATTAGGAGCTAAAGTGGTAAAATGATAAGGAGCAATCTTAGGATTGGCATTCGTAATCATCGAAAGTAATGTTGACTTTCCAACACTAGGTAATCCTACTAAACCAACATCAGCGAGCATCCGTAACTCTACTTTGACTTTTCTTTCTTCTCCAGGTTCTCCATGTTCACAATAAGAAGGACAAGGATTACTTTTAGTTGCTAAAGTAACATTACCTCTTCCACCTCTTCCACCATAAGAAACAATAATTTTTTCACCATGATGTGTCAAATCACCAATAATCAAACCTGTATCACAATCTTTAACGGTAGTACCGACAGGTACTTTCACAATGGTATCCTCGGCATTTTTTCCATTTTTATTTTTTCCTTGACCATTCATACCAGGATTTCCCTTTATATGTTTCTGATATCGCAAATCTACTAATGTCCTAAGCCCTTCATCTGCTTGAAAAATAATATCACCACCTTTGCCTCCGTTTCCACCAAATGGGCCTCCCATTGCGATATATTTTTCTCTTCTAAAAGCCATACAACCATCTCCACCAGTTCCAGCTGATAATTTTACAATAACTTCATCGACAAACATATAAAATACCTTCTTTCTTCATGAGTAATTATAACACAAGTTTTCAATTTCTTACGATTATTTATGAATGTTTTTTATGTGCAGATTATTTCATTTTCTTTATTAAAGTTAAAGTTAGAGCATAAGTCCATAAAAAAATACTATGTTTCAAGATTATTTCCTAAATAGTAACTAGGAATTTTTCCTTGAATGATTTCCATTGTAATTGGTATTGTGTTTTTGACGGTTACTTTTTTGGTAAGAAAGGGCATATGAACAACTGTAGATGCTTTTAAATCAACAACCACTTCAATCATAGCATTATTAATTCCATATTCAGTTATTTTAGTATTAACACTCGCGGTAGCATCTTCAACTAAACTTAAATTAAGAGGAATTTTAGGACCCAGATTCGCTAATAAACTATTACCAGTAGCGGTTCCCATTGATATTGAAAAAATAATTCCATCATTAATTTTAGTATAATAAGCATCTGATATATTATTTAAGTTTAAATCTATTTTTTCAAAATCTCCTTTTACCATATGATTTAAATCTCTTTCTAACATTTGGGTAATTGATGCGGTCATTGCATTAACTTTTTTAGTATTGTAACGAATAAATTCAATTTCATTTTGGTCTGTTCTACTAATCATTAAAATATCTTCTAAATTTGTATCTAATTCTGTATACTTACGAATACAATTATTCATAACAATAATCGTTAATCTTTCTATTTCATTTTCAGCAACTGTAATTAAACCAGGACCAAGTTTATTTTCAAAATAATGAATAAAGAAAATAGAACCAAAAAATGCAAATAATAAAATATAAAGACAAATAGTAACAATATTTGATAATTTATTCTTTTTTTTCATGCTATATTATATGAATATTTTAAATAATTTACAACTTGACACTTACTAGACATAAAATCAAAAGTTACTTTATAAAATATAGTAAAAAGTAAGTATTTATAGTATAATGATGAAAAGGTGGTGTTGACTTGAGATTTCAGAGTTATTTTAAGGAGAATATCTACGCTAATCGAGGTATGACATTAGAAGATGACCTTAATCAAACAAATGAATATTACAATCTTCATAACATCACTTTAGTCTATAAAAAACCTACTCCTATTCAAGTAGTACAAGTAGAATATCCCAAAAATAAGATTAAAGAAGCTTATTTCCATGAACCATCTACTTTGGATTACACAGGAGTTTATCAAGGAAGATATTTGGAATTTGATGCTAAAGAAACACAAAGTAAAACTAGTTTTCCTTTGTCAAATATTCACAAACATCAAATGGAACATCTTAAAAAAGTCATTTTCTATGGAGGAATTGCTTTTTTAATTGTCAGGTTTAGTAGTTTGAACAAAACCTACTTACTACTTGGTGAGGACTTGATTTCTTTTATAAATACTAATGAACGAAAGTCGATTCCTTTAGATTATTTTCAAAAGAAAGGTTATTTTATAGAATTGAAGTATGCACCGAGATTAGATTATATTAAAGTGATTGAACAAACAATAAACGTAAAGGAAGTGGATTAAAATGAAAAAGAAGAAGAAACCTGTGAAAAAAAAGGTGACTTCTAGTAAAACAACGAAAGATAAAAGAAATAAGAATAGAAAAAAAAGAAAATGGTGGAAAAAATTACTAAGTTTTATTCTAGTTATGGGTTGTTTAGGGGTATTTGCTGTTTTTGCTTTTTTCATCTATATTGTTGCTAGTTGTGGAGAGTTTGATCCCAATGCCCTCGCGAATCAAGATCAAACAATTATCTATGATAGTGGCAATAATATTATTGCCAAACTAGGAATTGAAAAAAGAGAATCTGTTACTTATGATAAATTACCACAAGTTTTAATTGATGCCATTGTCGCAACTGAAGATTCAAGATTCTTTCAACATAATGGAGTCGATGGAGCGAGATTCATGAAAGCTGCTATTGGTCAATTATTAGGAAACTCTAGTGCTGGTGGTGCTTCTACTCTTACGATGCAGGTTGTTAAGAATAATTTAACTTCAACTGATCAAACAATTACTAGAAAATTTAAAGATGTTTATTTAGCGGTATTTTTTATGGAGAAAAAATATACCAAACAAGAAATTTTAGAATTCTATGTAAACGATAGTTTGTTAGGTGGAAATGTTTATGGAGTTGAAGAAGCAAGTAAATATTATTTTGGAAAGTCTGTATCAGAACTTAGTTTACCTGAAGCAGCTATTATCGCTGGATTATTCCAATCACCAAATGGGGATAATCCATACAAATATCCAGAAGAGACTAAAAAGAGGATGAATACAGTATTAAATTTAATGGTTCGTCATGGATATATTACTCAAGAAGAAGCTGATATTGCCAAAAGTATTGATATTTCTTCCTTATTAGTTGGTACTACAGAAGAAAATAATTATCAAGGATATATCGATACGGTAGTGTCAGAAATTATTGAAAAAACAGGCAATGACCCGGCACTTGTATCTATGGAAATCTATACAACAATGGACGCTAGTATTCAAAATGGTATTAATCAAGTATTAGCGGGTGTGGGTTACACTTGGAAAGATGATAAAGTTCAAGCAGGTATTAGTGTTGTAGATGTCAATACTGGTGCGATTGCAGCAGTTGGTACAGGACGTAATCGTAATGGAGAAAGATTACTTAATTATGCAACTCAAACCTATCGTCAACCGGGTTCAACAGCAAAACCAATCTTTGCGTATGGTCCAGGTTTTGAGTATGATAACTTTTCTACTTATCAATTGTTTGTCGATGAAGCATGGAGTTATACCGATGGTACGGAATTAGGAAACTGGGATTCTGGCTACAAAGGACTTATGACATTAAGAGAAGCACTTAGTATTTCAAGAAATATTCCTGCTGTTAAAGCTTTTCAAACAGTACAAAATGACGTTGGAAATAAAAAAATTGTAGATTTTGTCGAAGGATTAGGAATAGATTTACCAAAAGATGTTGCTTATGAAGCATATGCAATTGGTGGTATTGATCCTGGAGTAACGACTTTACAGATGGCAGCTGCTTATGCCGCTTTTGCAAATGGTGGTTACTATATAGAACCTTACACAGTGAAATCAATTACTTATCGTGATTCAGGTGAAACGGTTGAATTTGATACTAAAAAAACACAAGCAATGAAAGATTCTACAGCTTATTTGATTACTAATGTGCTTGAATATGCTGCTCATTATGGATTTAGTGGTGGTACTGGTAGTTATGCTGGTACAGTAGCAGTTAAGACAGGTACTTCTAATTATACAGAATCTGTTATGAAAAAATATGGATTACCTGCTAGTGCTGTAAATGACTTGTGGTCGGTTGCTTATACACCACAGTATTCAATTTCATTATGGTATGGATATGATGAAATTTCAAGTGAATATTATAATTCAGCTAGTACGCCAAAAGATAATTTGATGGCAGCAATTATGAAATATATTCCAGTCACCACTGAAGCTTTTAAACAACCTTCTAGTGTGGTGCAAGCACAAGTTGAATATGGATCATGGCCAGCAGCCAAACCAAGTGCCTATACGCCAGATGCCTTAATTAGAACTGAATATTTTATTTCAGGAACAGAACCTACTGATGAATCGACTCGATTCGCTAAACTAAACGATGTTACAAATTTAAAAGCGACAACTAGTAGTAGTGGTGTAAAATTAACCTGGGAGCATAAAGAACCAGATGCTATTAACAAAGAAACATTAACAAAGTTCTTTAATCAAAGTGTGTTTGGTAATAGTTCTAGTCAACTTTTACAAGAAAGAATATCTTATAATAATGATATTTTAGGTGGACTGGGATATGGTATTTATGTAAATAATATGGAAATTGCTTTTACAACAGAAAAGTCTTATACCTATAAAGGAAGTAGTGGGACGGTTGTTGTAAAAGCAGAATATCGAAATTTTAAAAATAATGCCAGTGATGGTGTTAGTGTAAAAGTTACTTCTAGTGGCGTAACTGATGATGAAACTACTTCCTCAAACTTATCTGTTACGGTTAATGGTGGAATAGATTTAGAACTTCCAATCGGTAGTATCTATTCGGATACAGGTGTTACAGTTTTATATAATAAAAAAGACGTAACTGACGATTGTGAGATTACTTACGTATATGATAATAATAGATATACTAGTGAATCTGCTTTAGAATCAGCGATTAACTCTAATACAAATGAGACTCGAAAAATATCGATTGTATATGAAGTAAAATATAAAATAGATGGAAAAACTATAACCCAAAAAGCCACTAAAAATATTACATTTAAATAGACACTTTTAAAAAAAGTGCCTATTTTTATTGACAAGTGTATCCGGAATTTTCATAATTCGTTCTCGTTGTGGAAAAATCTCTATCGATGTTAAATCTAGTTAAATCAGCATCACTTATTTTGTCCATGTCGATTTCATATATTATTTTGTATTCAGTATCACTATCCACATCTACTTTATAAGAAAACCCTTCTATATTATCATAAGAACTCATTTGATTTTCATAAGTGTTTTTAATACCAGCGATATCTAAAATGGTGTCGGTAATTCCACTTATTGTACTATCAATTGCATCGCCTACTACACCATCAACAACATCATCAGAGTCAAGACTACCTGTATCATTATCGTTGTCATTATTCTCATCTAATCCATCTGTATCAACATCGACACCATCAACATCGTTGTTGTTGGTAGTATTATCATTGTTATTATTGGTAGTATCTTGGTTATAATCATATGTTATGGTTACTTTTTTAACATCGTCACCACTATAGTCAATATCATATTTTGTTTTAGTAGTTACTCCATTTGCTGTACTAGTAGAACTACAAGATAAGGTATCTGTTCCATTAGCACATCCTGACATTAAAAATAATACACTTAAAACTAGTAATATCTTTTTCATTTCTTCCCTCCAATCATTATTAATATGAACAATATACTGTATAATATCCATTTTTTTTAAAAGAAAGTTTATTTTGTAATTGTAGTATTATTTTTTAATTATTGTTCATTCTAAATAGTAGAAATTATATTTTGCATCTTTTTTTTAAATAAATACATTTTAAATCAAAAAAGAGTAAATTTCTCTACTCTATTATTTTTAGCTAAAAATTACTAATTTATTCAATTAAAATTCACAGTTATTTGGCGTTCTTGGATAAGGAATAACATCTCTAATATTATCTACTCCTGTTAAATAAATCAATAGTCGTTCAAACCCTATTCCAAATCCTGAATGAACAACAGAACCATATCTTCTTAAATTGATATACCAATTTAACTCCTCTTGATTCATATTTAATTCTTGCATTCTGTTTACTAGTTTTGTATAATCTTCTTCTCTTTGAGAACCACCTATTAATTCTCCTACACCAGGTACTTCTAAATCTACTGCTCGAACCGTTTCTCCATCCTCATTTTGCTTCATATAGAAAGCCTTAATATCTTTAGGCCAGTCTTTAATAAATACTGGACATCCAAAATAATCGGTAATATATTTTTCATGTTCTTTAGCAATATCACAACCATATTCGGGAATAAAATCCCATTTTTCATTTGATTTTTTTAAAATATCAATTACTTCTTTATGAGTAATTCTAACAAATTTACTTTTGATTAAGTTTTCTAACTTTTCTTTTAATCCTTTTTCCACATAAGTTGATAAATAATTAATTTCATCTGGACATTTTTCCAAAACATAATTCACAATAAACTTTAAACTTTCCTCTTCAATATCCATAATACCATCTAAATCACAGAAAGCTACTTCTGGTTCAATCATCCAAAATTCAGAAGCATGAATTTTAGTATTAGAGTTTTCCGCTCTAAAGGTAGGTCCAAAAGTATAACATTTACTAAAGGCTGTCGCGAATGTTTCAGCCTCTAATTGTCCTGATACTGTTAGACCAGTTACTTTTCCAAAGAAATCATCCCTATCATCTTTAGTAGTATCTTTTCGATCTAAAGTAGTTACCCGAAACATTTCTCCAGCTCCTTCACAATCACTTGCAGTTATAATTGGTGCATGGAGATATATATAGTTGTTTTCTTGAAAATAAGTATGGATTGCCATAGACGCAACACTTCTAATTCTAAATACTGCTTGAAAAAGAGAAGTTCTGGGTCTTAAATAAGCTACATCTCTTAAAAATTCTCTTGTATGTCTTTTAGGTTGAATAGGATAAGTATCATCACTTTTACCTAATAATTCTAACTTTTCAACTTTTATTTCAAAAGGTTGTTTTCCCATACTTTCTACTACAGTTCCAAATACATGAATGCTAGATCCTACTAAAATTTTTCCAATTTCTTCAAAATTATCCAATGAATCTTCATAAACGATTTGAACTGTTTTAAAACAAGTTCCATCATATAAATCAATAAAACCAAAATGAGATTGTTTTCTATGACTCCTTACCCAACCATTTACTTCAACTTTTTTGCTAATATAATTATTTTC
>CAYOCA010000004.1:0-18446 GCA_964402345.1 uncultured Muribaculaceae bacterium
AAAGGAGGATTAGCAAAATGATACATATTTGGATTACATTTTGTAAGGAACTTCGTTCGATGTTTCGAGATAAGAAAACTCTTTATACTTTACTTATTTTTCCCATTTTAATTCCCGTTATGATTTTTTTATATGCTTATATGTACGAAACAGAAAGTGAAGAAGAAAAATATTTAGTTGGAGTAAATTATGAGATGAATACTGTAGAATTATCCTTATTTGAGGAAATGCGTTTAGAAAGTAAAGTCTATAATCAAGTTGATGAGATGAAAAAAGCATATGATAAAGGAGAAATTTTTGGGTATATTGATTATCAAGAAGAAGATAAAAAATATATTTTGTATACCAATGAGGACTCAGAAGAAGGGATGTATGTCAGTAGTTATGTGAGTAATTATTTAGAAAGTTATAATACCTACTTAGCTAAACTTACTTTAATTGGAGAAGATGTTGATGTAGATACCATTTACAACAATTTTACATACGAAATTGTAAATTTAGAGGGAGAAAATTGGATACTTATGTTAATGTTTACAATTTCTTTTACTTATATTGTAATGTCCATTGTTATTTCTACTACTAATATGGCAACAACAGCTACAGCAGTAGAGAAAGAAAATGGAACTTTAGAGACTTTACTTACTTTTCCAGTTCGTAGCCGAGACTTGGTCTTAGGAAAATATTTGGCTACAGTTTTTATGGGACTTTTATCCTCTTTCATAGGACTTAGTTTAACAGTAGGTAGTTTGAAGATTGCTACTGAGATGTTTTCCGCTTTTGATGGAATTACTTATAGTATTAATGTGGTTAGTATTTTACAAGCAATTTTGATTATTTTATTAGCGTCTTTCTTTATTGCTGGATTAAGTATTGCGGTTACTAGTTTTGCTAAAACTTATAAAGAAGCACAATCTATGAGTTCAGTTTTAAATATATTGACTGTTATTCCGATGATGATTTCTATTATTGGGGTAACAATAAGTCAAGTTTATTATTTCATTCCTATTCTTAACTATACGCAAATATTAATGGATATTTTCTCTGGAACTGTAACCTGGAGTTCTATCATGATAGTTCTTGTATCATCTATTATTTATGTCGTGATAGTAATTTCTTACATTATTCGTCAGTATCGTACAGAAAAAGTATTATTTGGTATTTAGGTTAATATTTAAGAAAGAGTTGATTAAGAAGATGAAAAAATATAAGTTTGTTTTATTGGGAATTTTGATAGTTATTTTACTTATTTGTTTCTTTTCTTTTGATTATAATTTTTTAAAAGATGATTATTATGAAGCAGTAAATCAAGAGTTATTGAAAACAAATCATATCAAAGAAGGAGAATATACTTGGAGTATTTTTTCTTCTTCACAAGAGAAGTCTGATGAAAAGGTAGAGAGTATTGTTCAAAATATAATCGCTGGAAATGAGTTAGCGTTAGAACAAAAAATAATAGAAAATATAAAACTAGTGTATGAGAATGCGACTGATATGGAAACTAGAAATATAGTTGGAATTGATCCTATCAAGCAGTATTTGAATAGAATATTCATGAGTCAAAATATCAGCGAATTAGTAGAAAATGCTATTTTGATAGAAAATGAATTAGGAGTTGATATTTTTACTAGAATTACTGTTGAAGCAGATTATATAGATAACAAGGAGAATATTGTCTATTTTTATCCTGTGACATTTTCCTTTGGAACTAGTGCTGACTATTGGGTAGATGCTAATTATATGACTTATAAGGCTTATGTAAAAAGAGCGATGATTGAGATTTTAATGACATATGGCTATGAGAAAAAGGAAGCTAGAAATTGGGTACATCAATTAGTAGCTTTTTATGAAAATGTAGGAAGTAACTCTTTGTTAGATGCTGATTTTAACGATATTAAGAGTTTTTATCATAAACAAACAATAAGTGATTTGGAAAAAATTTATTCTCACTTAAATGTTCAAGATTATTTAAAAAAAAGAGGTTTAGAAGAAGATTCTTTTAGTGTAGTAGATGTCGGACAATATCAAGCATTGAATCAATATTTAGTAGAGGATTATTTAGAGTTATGGAAAGTATTTATTTTGTCAAAAGTACTAGATCATTACGCTATGTATGCTAGTTATGATTATGTTGATATTGTTGAAAAGTTGAATTGTTCCTTAATGAAAATTAAAGAAAATAAAGATAGAGTAGATGAAAAAGCAGTGGATTTGATTGCTAGTCTATTTGCTAGAGAGCTTGATTTTATTTATGTCAAAGAAGTGATGGATAGTGATACAAAAGAGTATATTCTTTCTATGACATCTGATATTCAAACTTTTTATCAAAAAATGTTAGAGAAAAATTCGTGGCTTACAGAAGAGACAAAAAACCAGGCTTTAAAAAAGTTAAAGATGATGCAATTTCATATTGGAATTGATGAGAATACTTCTTTTTTAGGAAGTACTTATCAGATTCGTTCTAGTTTACAAGGTGGCAGTTTAATAGAGAATGTAATTGAAGTGTGGCAGAAAAATTTTCAAGATGAATTGAATCAATTAAAGAATAATTCAAGACGTTTAAATGTTAGTCAAAGTCAGGTAAATGCTTATTATAATCCATTAGATAATTCTATTTATATTCCAGCAGCAATTGTTTATTTATTTGTTGAAAATCAAAGTTATTATGAAAGTTTAGGTTCAATTGGAATGATTTTAGCTCATGAGATGACGCATGGTTTTGATGGAAATGGTTCTCAATTTGATGGAAATGGTAATTTACTTAATTGGTGGGATCAAGAAACGAAAGAACATTTTGATAAGTTAAAGCAACAAGTGATTTCTTATTATAATAAGTATGAAGTCTTAAATGGCAAATACATTAATGGAGAAAAAACTGTGAATGAGAATATTGCTGATTTAGGAGCTTTATCTTGTATTACTGGTATTGCTTTAGAAAAAAATGCTTCCAAAGAAGAATTACAAAAGATGTTTGAAACATTTGCTAAGATGTGGGCAAGTCAATCTAGCGAAGAATATATGGAGTTACTATTACTTCAAGATAGTCATGCCCCAAATAAATATCGTGTAAATGCCGTACTATCTTCAACAGAGGCATTTTATCAAGTTTATGAAATCCATTTTTGGAATGATATGTATCTTTCTTCCTTAGAAAGAGTTTCAGTTTGGTAAAGAAATATTTTTAGTTAGAATACGTTTGATGCTAGATATTATTATCTAGTTTTTTGGAATAAAAAGTAATAAATTAAAGGTTATTTATCTTATATTTTAAATTTTTTGTAAAGTGAACAAATGTTCGTTAAAAATGCAAAAAATTAAAAAAAATGCAAAAATTTTTAGAAAAAAGAAGTAAAATGAAAATTTATCTCTAATAATATAATTAGAGGAGGTAAAAAATGAAAAAAATATATTCTAAAACAAAAACAAGAAAAATAAAGAAAAAAATTAAAATAATGTCTGGTCTTATTTTTACAATTTTTCTTATTTTTCATATTCGTTCTGTAGAAGCAGGAATGAATGATTCAATAATGGAGAGGAATCGAGTTGATGGTATTTATGCCGTTACTAATTTAGAAGGTGATCAGCATTTATATTATTTAGATATGTATACCATGAATGGAAGAACCTCTTATTGCATTGATTTAGGGGTAAAAGTAACAACCGACATTTATAACTCAACAGAAGATTTTTCAATTAGTTCTTTGTCAAATGAACAAATTCAATATGTGAAGTCGATTAGTTATTTTGGATATCAGTATCCTGGACACGATGATTATCGATTTTATATGGCAGCACAAGAACTAATTTGGGAGTATCTTAGTGGTGCAGAAGTAGAGTGGACAAGTGAAATGAATGTAAATGGAGCAAGAATGGATATTGAATCTTTTAAGTGGGAAATTCTTTGGCTTAGGAATCAATATTATCAAGAGTTATATTTTGTAGGAGAAGAGAATTTAACCGTTTCAGCAGGTGAATTGATTGTTCTTACTAATCAAGATGGATTGTTAGATTACTATGAAGTTGGTGCTTTTCAAAATTCTGGCGTTTGGATTAATGGAAATTCAGTTTATATTCAAACAAATGATGATTATGTAGGGGCTTCTTATTTCATATTAAATACGAAATATGCTTATTCCTATGAAAGTCAACTTTATTACTATGATAATTCTCAAACGTTGATTTCCAATGGTAATATTGAAAGAAGAGAAAAACAATTTTGGTTTTATACCTTAGGAAATAATGTGAATGTGCAGTTAGTAGATGGAGAGACTTTATCTATGACGCCACAAGGACAAGCTACTTTAGAAGGAGCAGTATATGAGTTATTAAATGATAAAGGAGAAGTAATTGAAACTTTTACAACTGATGAATTTGGACAAGCAACTCTTTCTAATTTAGTTAGAGGTCATTACATAATTAAACAGTTAAAAGAAAGCAGTGGTTATTTATTAAATGATGAAGTTACAAAATTTGATTTAGTAGGAGAAGATATAGAGATTGTTGTGAAGGAATACGTAATAAAAAATACGATTGAATTATTAAAGGTTTATGGTAAAAATGAAGAAGATAAATTCTTTTTAGAAGATAATGTTGGATTTTCTATTTGGAATATGGATGGAAGTATTTATAGTACAATATTTACTGATGAATTAGGTATTGCTTCTATTCAACTTCCTTATGGAATCTATACTTTTAAACAAGATAATACCACATATGGATATTCTAAAATAGATGATTTTGAAGTAGTAGTTGATACGGTACGGGATGAAATCATCCGTTATACTTTAGTTGATTCTTTGATTAAAACAAATATTCATATTATTACATATGATCATGAGATTGGAGAAGTTATTAAATCCAATGATTTTCAATATAAAATTCAAAATAAAGAAACTTTAGAGTATTATAAATATGAAGGAGAAGATACTTTTTCTACAATTGATGGTGAAATTACTCTTCCCTTTCAATTACCCTATGGTGATTATATTTTAGAGCAAGTTGGAGTACCAAACGGTTATATTTTAAATACTGAAAAGTATGAATTTACCATTAATGATTTATCTTTATTAGAAGTAATAGATGGAGAGTTGGTATTTACCATAGACTATTATAATTCTCTTCAAATGGCTGAATTAGATATTGTTACAAATAAAGAAATTTTTCATACTATCACGAATGATTATGAATACCAAAAAGAAACTTGGGGAAATGTCGAACTTAGTTTAGTTGCTATGGAAGATATTTATGTTCGAGGAGAATTACAATATCAATCAGGGGATGTCGCTCTAACTTTTGTCACAGATGAAGAGGGAAATGTTTTGATTGACTCTATTTATATAGGTAGTTATTGCCTTATAGAAAAAGAGAGTGGACTAGAATACTGTTTTGATTTAAACGAAGAATCTAAAGATAGTTTAATCATTCATAAAGATATTGAAATGACGCTTTTACTAGAAAAAACAGATGTAATTTTACAAGATACTTCGGTATTAGGAGATCTTATTGAGGGTTCAGTAGTTGAATTTTATGATCAAGATAAGAACTTGATTTATACAGGTATTACTAATGAAGAAGGTATTATTAAATTAGTGAAGTTACCTAAAGGAAGTTATTGTTTTAAGCAAAAAGAAGTACCTGATGATTATCTTCTTTTAGAAGAAGAAACTTGTTTTGAAATTACTGATACTTCTTTTGCTAAAGATGTTTCTATTGTAAATCAATTAGCACCTAAAAAGTTGATTCAAGTACCAAATACTTTTACCAATAAAAAAGATTTATTCAAATTATTTTTATTAGTTTTAATAGGAGTAGGAATTGTAGTCCTTGTTTATGAAAAAAGTCATCATAGTCATAATTGTTAGTATTAGTTTGTTAGAAATATTTTTGATGAAATATTTTGATAATGGGAGTGATTCCTTCCTTTCTTTGAATATACTAAATGGAATTACTCCTATTTTTCACAAGGAAGTCATTGAAGAGAAGAAAGAGGATATCTTATTATGGTTAGAGATTCCTAAAATAGAATTAATGCAAGAAGTTTATTTCATAGATAGTCCTCTTAATGATGTTAAATATCATGTGGAGATTTTAGAAGAATCGAACTTAAAAAATCATATTTTTTATTTAGCATCTCATTCTGGTGTTGGAAGTAATGCTTATTTTAATGATTTAATTGAGTTAGAAAAAGGGGATATTGTTTGGATTTCTTATGAAGGAAAACGTTTTGACTTTATTGTAGAAGAAATGTATTATATTCCCAAAAATGGTTATTTTAAAGTAGAGGAGGATTATTTTGGGGTAGTGTATTTAATTACTTGTAGTTTGGTTTCTTCAAAAGAACAATTAGTAGTAAAAGCAAATTCATTTGTTAAATAAGTGTTAAGTTGCTTATGGTTTCTAGACAACTATTGGATTTGTTGATACAATTAATTTGGAGATGGTTTTTAGTGAGTAAGATAATAGAAAGAATTAAAAAACGAGCAAAACAAAATAAAAAAACAATTGTTTTACCTGAAGGAACGGATCAAAGAATTATAGAAGCAACAGAGCTTATTTTAAAGGAAGGTATTGCAGATATTATTCTGATTGGTAAGAAAGAGGAAGTATTAAAAACAGCTAGAGGGTACCATATTGAGGATGCAACTATCATTGATCCATATACCTGTGAGTTTACAGAAGAGTTTGTTTCGATGCTATATGCTATGCGTAAAGAGAAAGGAATGACCATGGAGGAAGCGAGAAAATTACTTCTTACGGATTCTATGTATTATGCCTGTATGCTGGTTAAGACTGGACACGCTGATGGGGCGGTGTCTGGTGCATGTCATTCAACTTCAAATACTTTAAGACCTGCTTTACAGATTTTAAAGACAGCTCCTGGTGTCAAGTTAGTATCGGCGTTCTTTTTAATGGTGGTTCCTAATTCTGAATATGGGGATCATGGAACGTTTTTATTTGCAGACTCTGGATTAGAACAAAATCCCGATTCTGAAAAATTAGCAATGATTGCTGGAAGTAGTGCTGAATCATTCCAATTATTAACTGAACATACTCCTATTGTCGCGATGCTATCTCATTCAACAAAAGGAAGTGCTAAACACGCTGATGTTGATAAAGTTATCTTAGCGACCAATTTAGCTAAAAAGCAGTTTCCACAGTATGTTATTGATGGAGAATTACAGTTGGATGCTGCAATTGTTCCAGAGGTTGCAAGTTCTAAAGCACCAGATAGTGAAGTTGCTGGAAGAGCTAATGTGTTGATTTTTCCAGATCTAGATGCTGGAAATATCGGTTATAAATTAGTACAAAGATTAGCGAATGCTGAAGCATATGGACCAATTTGTCAAGGTATCTTAAAACCTGTCAATGATTTGTCAAGAGGCTGTAGTGCTCAAGATATTGTTGGTGTCGTAGCAATCACCGCAATTCAAGCAGGTGCAAACGCTAATCACAATTAAGAAAGAGAGGAAAATAATGAGTAAAATTAGAGTTGTTCAATATGGTTGTGGAAAGATGAGTGCATATACTATGAAATATGCCATCGAGCAAGGAATGGAAATAGTTGGTGCAATTGATATTTCACCTGACATTATCGGAAAAGATATTGGAGAAATTATTGGTGAAGGAAATTATGGAATAAGTGTTGTAGGAGTAGATCAAGCTAAAACACTTCTTGATGAAGTAAATCCTGATATTTGTATTATTACGACAATGAGTTTAATGCAAGATGTTAAAGAGGCATTTCTGTTATGTGCAAGTCTCGGTATTAATGCAATTAGTACTTGTGAGGAAGCTTTTTATCCTTTTAATTCTTCACCAAAATTAACCGAAGAAATTGATAGTTTAGCTAAGGAGAATAATTGTACAATTACTGGTAGTGGTTATCAAGATGTCTTTTGGGGAAATTTGATTTCATGCTTAGCAGGAGCTACACACAATATTACAAAAATTAAAGGAAGTAGTTCTTACAATGTAGAAGATTACGGTATCGCTTTAGCGAATGCTCATGGTGCAGGACTAACGTTAGATGAATTTGAAAAAGAGATTGCTTCTTATGATAATGTCTCAGATGAAGAACGTCAAAAAATTATTGAAAGTGGTACTTATCAACCGAGTTACATGTGGAACGTGAATGGGTGGCTTTGCGATAAATTAGGTCTTACCGTTCTTCGTCAAACGCAGAAATGTGTTCCTCAAACCTATAAAGAAGATATTTATTCAGAAACGTTAAACATGACTGTAAAAGCAGGTATGGCAACGGGTATGAGTGCTGTTGTGACTACTGAAACCGAGGAAGGAATCACGATTGAAAGTGAGTGTATCGGTAAGGTTTATGGTCCAGATGAATTTGATACCAATCGTTGGACTGTTTATGGAGAACCCGATACAGAGCTAGTCATTGATCGCCCTAAAACTGTGGAACTAACTTGTGCAACAATCGTGAATCGAATTCCTGATGTATTAAAAGCAGAAGCTGGATTTGTTCCTACTTCAAGGATGGGTGAGATAAAACATTAATATAAGAAATGCTAAGGTAACTTAGTGTTTTTTTTCTGGATAAAACTATTGAATTTATTTTAAAAAAAAGATATACTTATAAATAAGAGAGTAGGTGCTTTAGAATGAAGAATAAAATTCGTAATTCAAAAAATTCACAAGAAGAGTTGACTGAAAGTCTCGATAAAAAACCAAGGGTAAGAAATCGAAAGATTAGAGTTTCCAAACTTAACGTTAAGAAAACTCGTGATTTAGTTCAAAAAGAACATGCTAAAAAAAGAAAGAAATCAAACCATAAATCTGAATTAACCTGGAAAGAAAAAATATTTACCAAAAAATACATTACTTATTTTATTGTTTTACTTATTGATATTATTTTCATTTATTATGTTGCTAAAAAGAATATTGTTAATTATGCAGTATTAAGTGGTAAGTATATTTTAATTGGTGATAGTAAAAAATTAATTTTTGGAAGAAATTATATTTCTATTATTGTTACCGTTTTCTTTTATGGATACTATTGTTTGATGAATCATTTTTTCTTACATGAAAAAAATACTAAAAAATTTTTACTTATTTTATTTTTAGTATTAGTGTGTGTGAATTTTTTATTCTTTTTTCTGTTTACAACTCGTGTTTATTAGGTGATGTTTTATGAAGAATATCTATGATTTTACTTTAAAAGAATTAGAAGAATATTTTGTCTTTATTGGCGAAAAAAAGTTTCGCGCGACACAAGTCTATGACTTTCTATATAAAAAAAGAGTAACAGATATTGATAAAATGACAAATATTAGTAAAGTTATAAAAGAACATTTGTTAAAAAACTTTTCTTTTCAAAAGATTAAACTTATTTTAAAACAGGATGATAAAGATGTAAGTAAGTATTTATTTGAACTTTTTGATGGACAAAGAATCGAGACAGTTTTAATGTATCATAATTATGGAATTAGTGTTTGTGTATCTAGTCAAGTAGGTTGTAATATGGGATGTAAGTTTTGTGAAAGTGGTAGGTTAAAGAAGGTTCGAGATTTAGAAGCTTTTGAAATCATCCAACAAATTTTATATATTGAAGAAGATATTGGGAAAAGAATTACTCATGTGGTGGTGATGGGAATTGGAGAACCATTTGATAATTATGAAAAAGTAATGCGTTTTGTCAAGATTCTTAATGAACCAAAAGGAATAAGTTTAGGAAGTAGACATATTACTATTTCTACTTGTGGACTTATTCCTGGTATTGAAAAATTTATGGAAGAAGATGGACAGGTTAATTTAGCGATTAGTTTACATGCTCCCAATGATAAAATCAGGAAGAAAATTATGCCAATTGCCTCTGTTTATGATATCGATCATTTGTTTTCTACTATTCAAGAATATAGTAAAAAAACTAATAGAAGGGTAACATTTGAATATATTATGTTAGATTCTATTAACGATACAAAAGAATACGCTATAGAACTTGCAGAAAAATTAAGTAGTATGAATTGCTATGTGAATTTAATTCCTTATAATGAAACAGAGAATATTCAATATAAACGTTCAAAACATGAACAAATTATGAAATTTTATGATATACTTAAAAAGAAAAATATTAATGTAACCATTCGCAAAGAGTTTGGTAGTAAGGTTGATGCTGCTTGTGGACAATTAAGAGCAAATCACAAATAATAGAAGGAGGAACGTCATGCAAACATTTTATTTGACAGATACTGGAAAGGTGCGTGAACATAATGAGGATAATGTTATTATTCTTAGTAATGAAAAGAATGAGTATATATTAGCAGTTGCCGATGGTATGGGGGGTCATAAAGCTGGTGAAGTTGCTAGTGCAATTGTTATTAATCATTTAACAGAGGAATTTTATGGTTTAGAAACTTTAGGAACAAAAGAAAATGCAATCGATTGGCTTCGCAATATTGTAACAGAGATGAATCAAAAGATATTTGATTATACAAAAGAAAATTCAGATAGTAAAGGAATGGGAACTACTTTTGTATGTGCTATTAAGACCAATGATTATTTACTTTACGGTAATATTGGAGATAGTTCTGGTTTTGTGATAAAAAATCATAAACTTCATAAAGTTACAAAGGATCATACTTTAGTGAATTTACTTGTTTCTACAGGAGAACTTACACCTGAAGAAGCAAAGTATCATCCCCGAAAAAATGTCTTAATGCGAGCACTCGGAGCAAATAATCCAATTGATATTGATATTTTTGAGGTTGAATTAAAGATTAGTGGCATTTTACTTTGCAGTGATGGACTTACAAATATGTTAACAGAAAGTCAGATAGAAAAGGTGCTTGATGAAGAAGAAAATGCTGAAGATGCAGTATTAAAATTAATTCATAAAGCCAATGCAAGAGGAGGTAATGATAATATAAGTATTGCATATTTAAAGAAGGAAAGCGGTGATTTGTGATGTTATCTAAGGGTCAAAAAATTAATGAACGCTACGAGATTTTAAAATCTATTGGTGAAGGTGGTATGGCGAATGTTTATTTAGCTCATGATACGATATTAGATCGTGATGTTGCTATTAAAGTTTTAAGAGGAGATTTGGAAAATAACGAAAAGTTTATTAGAAGATTTCAAAGAGAAGCAAAAAGTGTTTCTGATTTGTCACATCCTAATATTGTTGAAGTTTATGATGTTGGCGAGGAAGATGGACAACATTATATTGTGATGGAGTATATTGATGGAAAGACATTAAAACAATTGGTACAAAAACGTGGTGCCTTGACTGTTACAGAAGTTATAGATATTATGTCTCAACTTACTGATGGATTATCACAAGCTCATGATGCTTATATTATTCATCGCGACATTAAACCCCAAAACATTATGATTCTAGATAATGGAATGGTGAAAATTACTGATTTTGGCATTGCTATGTCTATGAATGCTACCCAACTTACGCAGACAAATTCGGTTATGGGTTCTGTTCATTATTTGCCACCTGAACAAGCAAGTGGTCAAGGTGCGACGATGAAAAGTGATATTTATTCAGCTGGTATTTTGATGTATGAATTGTTGACAGGTTCTGTTCCTTTTAAAGGAGATAATGCTGTCGAGATCGCATTAAAGCAGATGAAAGAAAGAATTCCTAGTATTCGCAAACAAAATCCTTTGATTCCTCAAAGTGTTGAAAATATAGTTTTGAAAGCAACCGCCAAAAATCCTAAGAATCGCTATGATACAATTAAAGACATGCATGAAGACCTTATCCATGCACTTGACCCTGATAAACAAAATGAAACGCGATATCATTATCCTTATCCCGAAAGTGAACTTGATGAAAGTAGAGCAATTCCTATTAAAGATAGTCCAGTTCCTACAGTTAAGTCTAATGATATTGATGCACCTTTAGAAGAACAAGGAAACGATTCTAATAAAGAAAATGTCAAAAAGAAGAACAAGAAAAAGGGAATATTTATATTCGTTGGTTTATTTATATTTTTACTCATGATAGGAGCATTAATTTTTTTGAATTATCGAAATAATACCAAGATTGTTGTAGTTCCTGATGTAACTGGTATGACCACTAAAAAAGCAGAAGAAGCTCTTACGAAGAAAGGATTTCAATTTGAAGTTCAAACAGATGAAAGTAGCGAGGTAGAAGAAGGTAAGGTTATTAAGACTAAACCTGCAGCTGGCTCTAGTAAGAAAAAAGGAAGTATAATTATCATCATCGAGTCATCTGGTCCAGCGAATGTTATTTTAGAAGATTATACTAATCAAAAAGCAGATACTTTAAAGGAAAAATTAACAAATTTAGGATTAAAAGTTACAATTGAAAAAATGAAAGTCGATAGTCCAAAAGATTATATTGGCAAAACAAATGTAGTAATTGATCAAGATCCAAAGTATAACTCCGAAGAAGAAGTGAAATTAGAAAGTGGAGATAACATTATTTTATATATTCCTGATATTTATGAAGAATATCCTGATATGGTATCTGAAGGTTGGACTTTATCGAAAGCAGAGGAATTCGCGACTAATTATGGTTTAACATTAAATGTAAAAGATAAGAAAGGAAATGTTATTTCTGATTATAGTTCTTATTTAACTAGTGTTATTACTGGACAGAACCGTACTGGTAATATCGCGAGTGGTGTAGCATTTACAGTTACCATTGATGTAGACCTTACCAGTTATAGTTTAACTATTAATTACTTTAAAAAAGGAACAACCGAATCAATCGCTGATGCAAAAACAGAACAGAAAAAGAATGGAAGTAGTGGTTCAGTAGTTTGTCCTGGAATTAGTGGTTTTACTACGGAGAAAAGTAGTATTAATTACACTATTGATGGGCAAGATGTTACTATCAATTGTTATTATACAGAAAATTTAAGTAATAATGGTAGTGAAGAAATTGAATAGGGGGAAGTATGGAAGGCGTTATTATAAAAAATATTAGTAATAACTACGTAGTGAAATGTAATAACGGTACTTATCAATGTCGCGCAAGAGGAAAGTTTCGTAATGAAAAACGAGTTCCTCTTGTTGGCGATAGAGTAATAATTAATGAACATGATTGCTATATTTTAGAGATACTAAATCGAAAAAACGAATTGGTTCGTCCTAGTGTTTCAAATGTAGATCAAGCAATTATTGTAACGAGTGTGAAAGAACCAGTATTAGATACTTATTTGTTAGATAAGTTACTCACTATTATTAGTTTTCATGAGATTGAAGCAGTTATTTGCTTTTCTAAATTAGATTTGCTGACAGATCAGGAACTAAAAGATATTCAGAGATATATGAACTATTATGAAAAACTAGGTTATACTGTGGTGACAAATGAAAAAAGAGAAAATTTTTTAAATTTATTTAAGGGAAAGATTACAGTTTTAACTGGACAGTCTGGTGTTGGAAAGAGTAGTTTATTAAATTTATTAGATGAAAAATTAAATTTACAAACCAATCAGATTTCTTATGCTCTAAATCGCGGAAAACATACTACTAGACATACTGAATTATATGAGGTATTAGATGGATATATAGTAGATACTCCTGGTTTTTCACAAGTTGATTTTCATGATATGGATAGAGTGGCTATTCGAGATAATATGAAAGAGATGTTCGATTATTTAGAATACTGTAAATATCGTGATTGTATGCATTTAAAAGAAGATGGCTGTTATGTGAAAAAAATGGTAGATGGAGGAATTATTTTGAAAAGTCGCTACGAAAATTATAAATCTTTTATTAATGGGAAAGGTAATTGAGTTAGATATAAACTTGATAATCTTAATTTTCAGGTATTGTATATAGCAATGCAAGTTCAACTATTTATGATGAAGATGGGAATGAGTTGTGCAAATTTGATTTTTGATATATGTTAAGAAGAAAAATATTTTTTTGTGTAATGAAAGTAAGGAGTAGATGATAATGAAAATATCAACATCTATTTTAGATGCCGAACACCGTGTCGATAGTGTTATACAATTGAATCGAACAAATACTAATTATATTCATGTTGATGTGATGGACGGAAAATTTGTTTCTAATACTAGTTTTAATGAAGTAAATGAGATTCGAGCGATTAATCGTGTTTCTAAATATCCACTTGATGTGCATTTAATGGTGGAAAATCCTAGTAAATATATAATGCAATTACAAGAAATGAATATTGAATTTGTAACGTTTCACTTGGAAGTAAAAAAAGATATTTCTATTTTAATATCGAAGATTAAAAAATTAGGGTATAAAGTTGGGATAGCTATTAAACCAGATACTGATATAAAAAAAATAGAACCATATTTACAGGATATTGATTTGGTACTAGTTATGAGTGTAGAACCTGGTCGAGGTGGACAATCTTTTTTAATGAATACTGTTAATCGAGTAAATGAATTAAAGAATATGATTAAAGAAAATAATTATTCTGTTTTAATTGAGGTTGATGGAGGTATTAATGAAGAAACGATTGGTAAATTGGAAAATGTAGATATTTTTGTAGTTGGTTCTTATATTGTAAAAAGTGATCATTATTATCGAAGGATAGAAAGACTATCTCAAATTTATGAAAAGTCTGTGAAAGATGATAGTAAAAATAAAAAGATAAAAATATTTTATAAAGTTTTATTCTGGTTTGGTTGGCTACCATTTATTTTTGTTGCTTTACTTATTTTGTATGGTGCTTTGTTAGGTTTTAATTATTGTATTTTTAATTCATGTGATTTTGTTTATGGTATTGAAGCAATACGTTATGGCCTAGTTTGTTTTATAATTAGTGTTAGGTATTTTTGGCCATTTTACTTATTATTTATTTTACTTATTATTATTGGTTATCGTGGTTTTAAGATTAAAGGAAAAATTAGAAAATAATATTTACTATTAAAAGTTTTGATGAATATAAAAAACTCCTCTGATAAGAGAAGTTTTCAATATAATTAAATAGCATTTTTAAGAGCTTTAATCTCTCTAGCACTTAATCTAACTGTTACTATATTACCTTTTTCATCTTTTACTTTTACTTGTTGTAAGTTTACTTTTTGTGCTTTTTTAGTAACTTTTAAACAGTTTGGTCTATTATTAGCATAATTTGTTTTTTTTCTTGATACATTTTTAGCCATTCTATCCCTCCTTGAAACCAATGTATTAAAACTATATCATAAAATTTTATTGAAGTCAAATATTTTACTTGGAAATTTGGCACAGTTTTGTTAATTTACTCATAATTTATTATTGGAAGTGATAATTATGTACGAAATTTATATGATAAATGATCAAGATACATTAACGAGTATTGCTGAAAGGTGTGGTACAACTGAAGAAGATATTTTCCAAATTAATGGATTTGATAGAAATTATTCAGTTGTTCCAGGAACCCAAATTGTAGTACCAAAATCTACTAAACAGCCTTATCGTTATTATACTGTAAAAAAAGGGGATACTCTTTCTCAAATTGCTAGAGAAGAAGGAATTGATTATCAGTTATTAATTTTATTAAATGGATTAGATGAAAATGATTATATTTATCCTAATCAAACTTTAATATTGCCTAAAGAAGGATATCAAGTTTATTTAACAAAAGAAAATGATACTATAGATTCTGTATTGAGAAAATTAGGTATTTCTTTAGATAAATTAATGAATGAAAACGAAAATATTTATTTAAGATCTAATCAAGTTATTCTTTTTCAAAAATAAAATTCATTTTATAAAATTATTTTGGTATAAGTTTATCTTATTTAGAAAATTGATTTTAGTTAATTCTATGGAATCAATTTTTTTATTATAAAAAGTTGCTTTTTTTATAAAAAAGTATTATAAAATTGGTGCTTGAATTTACTTTATTTTACTCTCCTTTTAATATTATTTTGCACTTTTCAAAAGAAGTGACAAGATGAATATTTTATATAAAATTAATTAGCTATCTGTGATGAAATCCTTATTTCTCTATCTCTTAAAATTAAGATTTTTTTGTTTTTTTAGTCATGCTATTCAAATGCTGTGACTAAAAAATTATTCCATTTGTACTAGAATCAATAAAACTTCCTTTAGCACTTCAATTTATCGTTGTTTTGTGTAAAAAAATATGCTATACTTAGAAAAAATTTGGAGTGTGAAGATTATGTTTTTTTTGAAAGATGTTTGTGAATTGAGTGAGGTTTTAAAAGTAATTTATTTTGTTAAACAATTATTAAATGTAGTTTGTTTTATTGTTCCAATTGGGTTAATTGTGATGGTTATGCTGGATTTTTTCAAAAATGTCATTGCTAAAGATGAAGGAGATATGAAGAAAAACTTAAATCTTGTTATTAAAAGAACTTTTATGGCGGTGATGCTATTCCTTGTTCCTACTATTATTACTTTTGTTAATTCTTTATTGGGAACTTTTGGAGTTTCTTATGCATCATGTATTAATAATGCTAATTTAGAAAAAATTGCTGTTTTTGAGGCAGAAGAGGAAGCTCTGGAATTGCAAAAAGAACAAGAGGAACAGAATGAGCAGATATTTGAAAATGATTTGTCAAATTCTAATGAGAATGTTGCTAGTGGTAGTGATTCAAATACTTCAAATGATTCCTCTTTAAATGATAATGGAAAGGATTCTAATTTTGATTTTAGTAAAATTAATCAGTGTAGTGGTGGAACTGTGGTGGGAAGTTCTTCTGGTGTAAAGTTAAGAGAATGCATTGTTGGTTATGAAACTTCTTTTTTTCAAAATTTTGCAATTACTAATTCTTATGTTTATTTTAGTTTTTTATCGACGAAAACAAAGAACGGAACAGTTATTAATCGAAATAAGATTGTAAGAATTAGTCGCTCTAGTAATAAATATCAAGTTATGGCTGTGGATTATGCAGGACATGCTCAATGTTTTGATGTTGCAAACGGATCTGGTGCTGATGAAATTTATTTGAATTATTTTACTGGTAAAAAAAGTAGTTTAATACCATCTGAATATAATAATGGTGTTACGTGTGCAAAATTTACTGGAAAAGATAATGGTAGTACTTATAAAAAAATTCCTGAAATTGCTATTGCTATTGTAAATAAAGGTAGCAGTGGAAGTTCTTTAGATACTCCTAAATCTTTAAAGGTTATTAAGTCTAGTAGTTACTTAGGTAGTGATGGTAAGATTGATACAGATTCTTATAATAGTCAAGTAGAAAAGATTGGGAGTAGTCTTTCTTCTTATGTAACAAATGCACAAATAGGAGTCGATGAGGATCATAATCAGATTCTTGTTTTTACCAATAACAGATTAGGTTATGTTTACAAATTGAGTGATTTCAAGAATGGTAAATTATCTTTAATAAAAAAATTTTCTATGGATATTGGTTATGGTCAAGGAGTAGAAATTTATGGGAATTATGTTTATCATTATCGTGGAAATAAGAATGACCATTTATATATCAGAAAATATAATATTAATACTGGTAAAATGTCATTATATGATATTGATATTAGTAAATACTCTAAAAAGATGAAAATGAGTTTTTATGAACCAGAGGGAATAACTATTTATAAGGGAAATTTGTATGTTGCCATATACTATAAAAGGTCTAATTCTGGAGCAGCTGCCATTTTTTATGTAGATGGAATTTGATAAATTTGTTTTGTTTATTTTAATTATCTTTTTTATATTATTACAGCTAATCTTATAATTGTTCGTACAAAATATACATTAAATTTTTGCTTTTTTAACATCTATAATGGATTTTTATCTTAAATATTTTTCTTTTCTTTACTTTAATAAATTTTTGAAGTCTGAATTAGTTACTTAATTTAATTTATTTATTTTTAAGAATGTAGATTTTTTCCAAAAAATTTGATACAATTATTTCAATAATAGAAATAGAGGTGATTTACATGGTATTAAAAAAGCCTTATGGATTTTTAATTAAACATTTTAAAGTTATTCATTTAATTTTAACTGCCCTGTATATTTATTTAGCAATGCACGTAAATCAAATTTTAAATTACTATAATAACTTTATTAGTAATACCGCGAGTAAATTAGATGCTATTAAATATATTAATGGTTTAGATTTTATACTAAATTGTAATAAATATATAAATTTAAATTATAATGAGTTAAAAGGGGAAATACAAGAGCTAGTAAATCAAAATAACGATATTTTAAATACATATTCATTGTTATCAATAGAGGAAAAGAAAAAACAATCTAATCTTAGAATAGATTATTATAATAATGAGTATATGATTGATTCTATCTTTACTATATATCAAATTCAAGAACAGCAAATTAAATTAAATGTAAAGGATAAAAATATAAAAAAATTAATTCTATCATAATTTTGTTACAATTCACAGCCAAAAAAGATAGAAATTGAAAAAATACCCGAATTGAAAAAACATTAAATTTCTGTCTTTTTTTGTTGATTTTTAATTGTAAAAGTGGTATACTATCCACAGATAATATAAGGAGTGATGTTTCATGGATAAGTTATTAGTTGATATGCCTACTA
>CAYOCA010000005.1:0-17171 GCA_964402345.1 uncultured Muribaculaceae bacterium
TAATACAGGAACAATTATTATTACACAACAACCTAGTGATTTTGTTGGACAAGATATTATAGTTCATGGTAAAGCAATATTTGATAATGCCTCTTACTATTTAATTATGGGATTAAAGAAACAATCAGTTGATGATTTATCAATGTTAGTTGATTTGAATGATAATGAAAGAGAAAGTATAAAAAGATATAATCAAGGTGATGCATTATTTGTTTGTGGTAATCGAAGAATGCAGATTAATGTCGTTGTAAGTGAAGATGAGTTAGAATCCTTTGGTGCAGGTGGAGGATTCTAACTTAGAAAAAAATAATGGTGGTGATGTACAATGGAGGAAAATGAGAATGCTTTAACTAAATTATCAAAAGTTAAATTAGCTATTGGTGGTTCTATCGGTTGTGCATCACTATTTTTAATATTTTTTCCTTTAATTGTTACTGTTTTGCTTGTGTTAGGATTGTTTGATGGTAGTGGAAGTAGTGGTACAATTTCTTCTAATAATGGAGAATGTGGTTTTACAATTTCTCAAACTTCTTTATCGAAAAGTGAGTTTAAAAGTTTGATTCAAGAATATGCAAATAGTCATAGTCAATGGCAAATTTTTGCTGATAATGCAAATGATTATTATGATTATGCAAAAGCAAAGGGAGTAAATCCTGAATTAGTTGTCCTCATTGCATCTAAAGAGGGAGGAGGATCCCCCATGGAAGGGACGGTTAATAATTATTGGGGACTTAATTGCCCTAATACCGGATCTTGTCAAGATGTTAGTTCTTTTATGGAAGGTGCAAAGATGTTAGTTGATAGTGCTTCTAATTATAGTACCTTAATGGATTGGTTTGATGTTGGTCATTATTCGTGGATTGGAGATTATTGGTATAGTCCTGGTGATTGGGGATTAGGGGGATGTATTTATGCTGAATATATTTACCCTGATGGGATTCCATCTCGCGTTCAAAATGCTTGTTCAAATTATTGTGGTGAAGAAGGTGGAGGTTCTTGTGTTGCAACATTACCTGAGGATCAAACTGCTTATGCTACTTGGTTAATTGATGATAAGATGGCTAAACCTAGAGAAACTATCTTTGGTTTAGCTCCTGATGAAGGTGTTAGTTGTACTTCTGGTGGCAGCGGTGTTGTTGAAAAATATGTTCAATGGATGATTGCTTTTGCTGCTGATGATACACATGGTTATAGTCTGAGTACAAGATATATGAATCCTAATGTAGATTGCTCTAGTTTTGTTTATTATGCTCTAAGAGATGGTGCTGGATTTAGTGATAGTGAGGATCAACTTGGTGTTGTATTTACCACTCATGAGATGGATGCGGCATTAACAAGAATTGGGTTTAAGGCTTATGAATATAAATCTGAAGATGATTTGCAAAGAGGTGATATTTTATGGCGTAGTGATCACACTGAAGTATATATTGGTGATGGAAAAAATGTTGGTGCTCATAGTAATTATGATGGTAAAGATGGGGATAGTCAAGGAAATGAAGTAGACATTGGAAATAACGGGGGAAATTGGTCATATTATTATAGATATGAAGGTTCAGACTAATTTCTTTTAAGGTGATAGAATGAAAAATAAAAAAAGATATATTATAATTGTGTTATGTTTTGTTATTTGGGGAATTGTTTTTGTTTATCTTGTAAATAATGAAAATTTACGTATTGCTAGAAGTGTTACACAATATGTATTGATTGATAAATTTAATTTATGGAAATATTCTGATTTAAAGTGGGAAAAATTGGATTCTGTTGTTAATTATGATGATGTTTCTAAAGAAATAAATTGGAAAAAATACAATATATATGTTAATAATCAATATTTTAACACCTTGGATTATGTCCTTAAAGATGGAGTGGAGTATTATTTTGACGATGATATTCGTAGTTATGAGATTAATCAAGAGAAGATTTTACTCAATGAAGATTCTTATTTAAAATTAAAAGAATTTTATTCAACAAACTTCAAAGAGGAAGATATAGAAATTTCAAATGAAATTTTGTTAAAATATAATCATTCTAGTGATAATTTAACTGTTCAAAAAAAGTATCTTATTGATGAAGAAAACGCTATTTATATCTTTTCTAATTATCCTAGTTATTATCCGGATAATCAATTTGATTTATTTTACTTTGTATTTTATAGAAGGAATAGTAAAAATTATTTATTATTAGATATCGATTATGTAGAAAATGTTAGTTCTTATAAATTATCATGGGTAATGAATACGAAAAGTAAATATGATAATTTTATATTATCTTATACTTGTGAAGAAGCTACTTGTTACGATATGTATGAATACCAGAAAGGGAAGTACGCTAAAGTAATAGGTACTTTAACAAAATAGTGAAAGAAGAGATAAAATATAATAGTCTCTTTTTTCTTTGTGATATAAGCAATCACCTTTTTAGTATTTTTCCATAAAATAATCATGAAAGAAGAAAAGGGGGGATATTAATGAATGGTTATGGTTCTTCAGCAGCAATTGTTTTAGTTTTATTTATTTTACTTATCATTATACTTGGGGCATGGATTTAATTTTTTATAAGGGAGGTGAATATTATGTCTTCTAATTGCAATAATTCTTGCAATACTTCTTGCTCAGGAGTAGGAAACGGATTTTTAATTATCATTGTATTATATATTTTACTTGCTATTATATTGGGTTCTTGCTTCTTTTAAGAATTATTGGCTGTTAAAAGTTAATTTAACTTTTAATAGCCTTTTTATATTTAATGTATTTTAATAATTTTGATGTTTAAATAATAAAATGTGCTATACTTATTTTGAAATTAGAATATCTAAAAAGAATTGTAGTTTTCATAAAAATTTATACCCTTTTTATTCCGTTTTGTTGAATTTTATTTTTTTATATGATATAATCTTTTTGTAAATTAGGATAGGAGTGTTATTGATGATTGATAAAATTAAAAGTTTCTTTGTGGTATTTGTAATTTCTTTTTTTGTATTTCCGTTTGGGGTATTTGCGGTTACATTTAGTTCTCAGTCCAGTTGTTATGGCTATAATCATTCAACTGGTGCTTATATTAGTAGTCCGTGTTCAGATTACATGAAAACTAATAGCAGTGGTAAATATGCTTTTTGTACTGAACTTAGTAAATCTTTTAATAAAAGTTGTTCGAAAGATTCTTCTTGGAAGAGTACAGGTAAATATGCTATTATGGTTGGGTATATTATAGATACAGTTTATAATGATAGTGATTATAGTTCTTATAGTGCAATAAAAAAATATGGTGTTACTACTCTTTCTATAAATACTTATTTATCAAATAATTACGCTTCAAGTTGGGGAAAATATTCTAGAGGTTCTGGAAGATTATCAAATGATGGTAATTATTTAAAAAATAAAACAATTAAAGCTATTATAGATGCAGCTACTGATAAGTATGAAAGTTATAAATCTTCAAGTGCTAATCTTCCTTCTGTTAGTTTTACAGTTACTAATTCAACCTTGAATATTTCTGGTAGTCAATATATATCTAGTGCCATTACAACTTCGGGACTAGCAGGTACAGGAGCTTCATATACTATCAGCGCAAGTGTTCCAAATGGTGTTGTACAAATTTGTTTAAGGGCAGATGGTGCAAATTGTTCAAGTACATATTCAGTTCAATCATCTGATGTAACTTTTTATTTAAAAGCTGTACCAAATTCTGGAGCAAGTATCGAAAATCAAACTGTAACTGTTAATGTTACTGGTTCTAAAACCACAACTTTTGCTACAAGTGTTCGTTATGATTGTGGTTCTGGAAAACAACATATGGCAGTTGTGTCAAGTGATTCAGTTACTCGTTCTGTTAGTGGTTCTGCTCAATTGAAAATTCCATTGACTCCAGAGTCTTATACTGAATATGTTCAACATCATCTTTCTGCAATCAAAGTAGATGATGTTGGGGCATTACTAAATGGCTCCACAATAGAGTTATGGCGCGGTGATCCAGAAAACGGTGGTGTGAAACTAGCATCTAATGATGGAAATGGTTCCGAGATTAGCTGGACTTTTGATAGGGTTGAAGTAGGGACCGTAGACCCAGCATACGGGTACGATTATTATATTGTTGAAACTTCTGCACCTGCAGGATATCAGTTAAACAAAATTAATCATTTCTTTAAAGCGGGTGATATTACTGGTACAGAAGTAAATGATGTTACTTGTTATAATACTGGTGATAGTGAATCTAAGGATGCTGTAAAGGTTGATGATTTAGAATATTGTAATCAGTCTAATTATATTTATCGTTGTCAATCTGATGCTGACTCTACTGATATTAAAGATATGACTGAAGGTGGCAACTGTAATTTTGAAGTTGTAACTGATGACAATGATACATCTTCTGGTGATAATACGGGTGAAACTTCAGGTGAAACTTCAGGTGATACTTCTGGTGAAAATACAGAGGATACTTCTGGTAGTGAACAAACTGATCCTGTAGTATATAACAAAGTATGTTGGAATATATCTGCTAATACCTCTGCCTCAGACTCTTATTGTGAAAATCAATCGAATTATATTAAAGTAACTTCTACGAATGGAAATATTGTTGTCACACATACTAACAAGAAAAATACTGTCTTAATTAGCAAAAAAGCGTTAACTGGTGATGATGAAGTTGCTGGTGCAACATTAAAAATTTGTACAAAAGAAAGTTATGATAGTAAAGAAGAAGATTGTGAGGTTGCGAAAACGATCGATGATGTCGAATTGTCTTGGACTTCAGGTTATCAAGTTCAAGAGTGGCATGGATTGAATGTTGGTGATTATTATATCGTTGAGACTACTCCTCCTTCTGGCTACATTTTAACTACGACGGCTACTGAATTTTCCATCGATGAAGAAGGTAAGGTAACAACTGGTGGTACTGTTTTAGAAGAAGGATCTCCAATTGTCATAAAAAATACATTGTCAACTATTACCGTTAGTAAGCAAGATGTAGCAACTTCAAGCGAATTGCCTGGTGCAACTATTTCAATTTGTTCAACTTATAAGGATGATGATGGAAATATCAAGATGTATGTTGAAACTGATCCAGATGGTGAAGAAATATCTGAGACTTGTATTCCTGCAGTACTTGAGGATGGAACATCTGCTACTTGGGTTTCAAACGAAGAACCTCATGAAGTGATTGGTTTACCTGCCGGAACTTACTATTTAGTTGAAAAAATTGCTCCTGATGGTTATTCTTCTGCTGAATCGATAATGTTCACATTAAAAGAAGATGGCACTTTGGTTGATAAAGATGGAAATCTTTTAAAAAATTCTAAATTAATTATGTATGATAGTGTCATTCAAGAGTTAGAGACGGGGTTGCTACCTCTATATGTTGTAATTGTTATGTTAATTATAGTTATTGGTATTGGTGGGGGTAGTTATTATTTCTTAAATAAAAATAAGAAACATTCGGTAAAAAAATATAAAATAAGAGGTAGAAAGATTCATAAATTTTATATCTAAATAAAAAAAATAAAGAAGATTTGTCATTGTTGAAAGAAGTTGATTTATAAATGTACCATTGGGAATTAAAACAATTTATTGAAGAAAGAGATAATTATCTTGGAGGTGACGATTTACTTAAAGTCATTTCTACAATTGAAAATCCTCAATTGATAGGTATAGAATATAAAGCCTTTGAAAATAAATATTATATGTGGGATAAGGATGGAAACAATTATAATTTCACTCCTATGACATATGAAGAGGCAAAACATAAAAGTTTAGTTAAGAAATTGGTAAATAATGATAAATCGGTCTATGATAGGAAAAATGTTTAATAATATTTTCCTGATAATCAGCAATAATGCATTAAAAAATTCATAAAGTAGATATTTTGAATTAAGGAAACTTAATTCTTTTTCTTTTTTCTATTTAAAGTATAGATTTATTGTTCAAGATTTGATACAATTAGTACTAGTAAAGGTGGGATTTTAATGAAGGTTATTTTTATTAAGGATTTAAAGAAACAAGGAAAAGTTAATGATATAAAAGAAGTTAGTGATGGATATGCAACTAATTTTTTAATTAAAAATGGCTATGCTGTTAAGTATACCAAAACTAGCTCTAATATTTTAAATGAGGATATTAAAAAGAAGAAGAAGGAAGAAGATTTAAAAATAGAAGAATCTATTAAATTAAAAAATAAACTTGAAAATATTACATTAGAATTTAAAGTTTCTTCTAATCAAGGAAAAATGTTTGGTAGTGTTAGCAGTAAACAAATATGTGAAGAATTATCAAAACAAGGAATTGTGATTGACAAAAAAATGATTATTGATAGCGATCATTTAGACTCTTTAGGTGTTCATGAAATATCTATTCGTCTATATAAGAAAGTAATTGCCAAATTAAAAGTTCATTTGATTCAAAAGTAGGTGATAGTAATGAATCATAATGGTTTACCAAATAATATCGAAGCTGAGAAAGCACTAATTGGTTCAGTTTTTTATTCCTATCAATCTTTACAGAAAGTTTGTGAAGAAATTACTAAAGATGTATTTTATTTAGATAGTCATAGTAAAATTTTTGAAGTAATTCAAGGATTATATCAAGAAAAAAAACCTGTTGATGTTGGTACAGTTACATCAGAGATCATTAACCGAGGTCAGTTATTACAAATAGGTGGTGTAGAATATTTAAATAATGTTATTGAAAGTGTCGCTACTGGGGCGAATGTTTCCTATTACATTGATATTGTACTAGAGAAATTTACTTTACGTCAAATGATTGAAGCAGCAACAACAATTATAACAAATGCAAATCAAGCTGATGTAAAAGTTAGTGAGGCTGTCGATGCGGCAGAAAAGAGTATTTTAAATATCACAAAATTACGTAAAACAACTGAATTCAGAAGTGTTCGTGAAGTATTAGATAAAGCGCAAAGTGACTTGGAAAGTTTAGCAAAAAACAAAGGTAAAGTTACAGGACTTACTTCTGGATTAATCGATTTAGATAATTTGACTAATGGATTTAATCCTACCCAACTTATTATCGTTGCTGCTCGTCCTGCTGTTGGTAAAACGGCATTTGCTTTAAATATTGCATGTGCTGCTGCCAAAAGTACAAAGAAAAACATTGCTGTTTTTTCTTTGGAAATGCCAGCAGAACAATTGATTATGAGAATGATTAGTTCCTTAGGACAAATTGATAATAAAAAATTACAAACAGGTAGGTTAGAAAATGAAGATTGGCGAAGAATTAATGAGGCAATTAGTCAGTTAGCAGATACCAATATTTATTTTCATGATGCTGGAGGCGTTACAGCGAGTGAGATTAAAGCAAAATGCCGTAGGTTATCTACCCATGGAGAGGGGTTAGGACTCGTTATTATTGATTATTTACAATTGGTTGATTCTTCTTCTAAATATTCTGGAAGTAGACAACAAGAAGTATCAGAAATATCTAGAAGTTTAAAAACGATGGCCTTGGAATTAGAAGTTCCAGTTATTGCTCTATCGCAATTATCTAGAAGTGTTGAGAAAAGAGAAGATAGGAGACCCGTGCTTTCTGATTTAAGAGAATCCGGTTCTATTGAACAAGATGCTGATATCGTCGCTGCCTTACATGCTCCTGAAGTAGATGCACCTATAGATGATAATTTACCTGTACCAATTCAACTTATTATTTTGAAGCATCGTAATGGACCTATCGCGACTATTGATATGTTATTTAAAAAGAAAACATCTACTTTTTTATCGATTAAGAAAGATGGTGAAAAACGTGCAGATTAAAGAATTTAGAATTTCTTATTTTATTGTTATTATTTTGATTGGTATATTGGTTTTTTGTCTAGGCTTTACTAGTTACCAAAATAAGACTCCCCATCAAGTTTATCAAGTATATATTGATGGAGAGATTGTTGGTACCGTTTCTGATAAAGAAGAATTTGAGACGTTTATTAATGAACAAGAAGAAGCAATTAAAAAGAAGTATGGTGTAAATCACGTTTATATGCCTAATGGCGTTATTATTAAAAAAGTAACAACTTATGATAATCATATTGATACGAATCTTTCTGTTTATCAAAAAATTGTCAAATTAAAACAATTCACGATTAAAGGTACTGTTATTACTATTCAAAATAAGGATACAGAAGAAAACGATGTAAAGTATATTTATACTTTAAATAAGGAAATATTTGATAATGCTGTTATTGAATTAATTAAATCTTTTGTCGATGATGATGAATATGAGGATTATATGAATAGTACTCAACAAGAAATTGTAGATACCGGTAGCGTGATTCGTGACATTGATATAGAAGAAGATATTACTTATAAAACTTCTTATATTTCTATTGATGAGAATATTTTTATTGATTCATCTTCTTTAGCTAAATATTTATTGTATGGAACTTTAGAGGAACAATCTACTTATATTGTTCAAGAAGGAGATACTATCGAGACTGTAGCGAATGCTAATAAATTAAATGTGCAAGAGTTTTTAATTGCTAATTCTAATTTTAAAAGTGCTAATACATTACTGTATGCTGGTCAATCAGTTAATGTTGGATTAATTGATCCCCTAATTAGCGTGGTTGTAGATGTAAATTATGTTAGTGATGAAGAAAAGGCTTATGCAGTCAGTATTCAATATGATGAAAATGAATTACAAGGTGTCGAATATGTTACTCAAGAAGGAGAAAATGGTTTATATCGTGTAAGTCGCGAGTATGAATATATTAATGGTCAATTATTAGATACGATAACTTTAAGTACAGTGGAACTAAAACCTAGTGTAGATAAAGTAATTGTCCGTGGAGATAAAGAAGTACCACATATAGCAGATTTATCTTATTGGGCTTGGCCGACAGATACACCTTATACAATTACTACCTATTATGGATATCGTTGGGGTTCTATGCATGCGGCAATTGATATCTATGGTCCTGGGTATGGATCTAACATTTATGCTGCGAATAATGGTACTGTTGTAGAAACAAAAGGTGGATGTGTTGCTGGAAATCTCTCTTGTAATGGTCGACAAGGAAATTATATTATCATTAATCATAATATTGGTAATTATTATACGATTTATATGCATTTATCTTCTATTTATGTAAATGTTGGTCAAGTAGTAAGTAGAGGACAGAAAATAGCAACTATGGGAAATACAGGAGAAGTTTATCCATCTCCTACGTCGTATAGTCCTTATAGTGGTACTCATTTGCATTTTGGTACTTTCTATGGTCATCCTCATCAAGGTGGTAGTCCATTTAATCCCCTTACGTTATACTAATGAAATTTGTTGTATTATCCTCTGGTAGTAAAGGAAATACTACTTATATAGAATGTGGGAAAACAAAGATTTTAATTGATCTTGGAAATACTTGTAAGTATGTGATAAACAAATTGAAAGGATTAGGGGTTAATCCAGAAGAATTAGATGGAATTCTTGTTACACATACTCATGTAGATCATGTTAAGGGATTAAAAGTATTTTTACATAAATTTGGAACAAAGGTTTATTTTACAAAATTAATGATGGAAGAATTAGGTTATGTAGAAAATTATCATTTAATTGAAGGAAATCAGTTTGAAGTTGGCGAGATGATGATCGATGTAATTAAAACTTCTCATGATGTTTCAGATTCAGTTGGGTATGTAGTTCACGGAGATGGAAAAAGTATTGTTTATATTACGGATACAGGTTACATCAATCAAAGGTATTTTCCCTTACTTTCTAATCGAGAAGTCTATATCTTAGAAAGTAATCATGACGTTATGATGTTAAATCAAGGACCTTATTCTTTTTCATTAAGACAAAGAATATTAGGGGATAAAGGACATTTATCTAATTATGATTGTTCTAGATATTTATCTTCTTTTATTGGAAATAATACTAAGTGTATTGTCTTAGCTCATTTATCTCAAGAAAATAATACCGAAGAATTAGCATATAATACGTTAATGGAACGTTTTTCTGAACATCACCAACAAGTAGAAATGATTATTATTGCAAAACAAGATGAAGAAACAGAGGTGATTTTCGTTTGATAAAAATTATTTGTGTTGGTAAGGTAAAAGAATCTTTTTACCGAGAAGCAATTAGTGAATATTTAAAAAGAATGAGTAAATATCATAAGGTAGTAATTCAGGAAGTAATGGACAGTAATATGAAAGAAGAGGGAGTGTTGATTCAAAAGAAAATTAATAAAAAAGATTATGTTGTTACTTTAGAAATTGGTGGTAAGGAAATGGATTCAAAAGAGTTTTCCGAATTTATTGATAAAACTTTTTTGAATCACTCTACTATTACTTTTATAATTGGAGGAAGTGATGGGTTAGATGAAGAAGTAAAAAGACTAGCTGATGTGCGACTATCTTTTTCTAAATTAACATTTCCTCATCAGTTGTTTCGAGTTATTTTATTAGAGCAAATTTATCGATCATTTAAGATAATACATCATGAAAGTTATCATAAGTAATTTTCTAAATAAATGTGTGGTAAAGTTTTGGGCATATATAAGTCTTGTAACCTTTTTTTCCAATTTATTATTTTATACGAACAAATGTACGTAAAAGTATTGACAAAGGGTTTGGGTTGGTATATAATTGATGTGTACAGTGAGTAAAGGAGAAAAACATGAGTAAAGTATTAGAAAAAGATAAGGCTTTAGCGCAAGTTATGGCGGATATAGAAAAGCAATTTGGTAAGGGTGCTATTATGAAACTAGGTGATCAAGAGAAAGCAGAGGTGGAAGTTAGTCACAGTGGATCTCTTGCTTTAGATATTGCTCTAGGGGTAGGTGGATATCCTAAGGGGCGTATTGTTGAAATATATGGCCCAGAGTCGTCTGGTAAAACAACATTTGCTTTGCATGCGATTGCTGAAGTTCAAAAAGCAGGTGGTAGAGCTGCTTTTATCGATGCAGAACATTCTGTCGATCCTGTTTATGCTTCTAATTTAGGAGTAGATATTGATGAGTTATTACTCTCTCAACCCGATACCGGTGAACAAGCATTGGAGATTTGCGATGCACTTGTTAAAAGTGAAGCTGTCAGTATTATTGTTATTGATTCGGTTGCTGCATTAGTACCGCAAGCAGAAATTGATGGTGAGATGGGAGACTCCCACGTAGGACTTCAAGCGAGATTAATGAGTCAGGCTTTAAGAAAATTATCAGGTTCTATTAATAAAACCAATACGATTGTTATTTTTATTAATCAATTAAGGGATAAGGTTGGAGTTATGTTTGGTAATCCGGAAACGACTCCTGGAGGAAAAGCTTTGAAGTATTACGCTTCCGTTCGTCTTGATATTCGAAGAGGAGAACAAATTAAACAAGGTACGGAAGTGATTGGTAATAATACTAAAATTAAGGTTGTTAAAAATAAAGTTGCACCACCTTTTAAAACTGCAATTGTAGACATTATGTATGGAACGGGAGTTTCTCATGAAGGAGAAGTAATTGATTTAGCAGTGGAAGCGAATATTGTGGAGAAAAGTGGTGCTTGGTATGCTTATCAGGGAAACAAAATTGGACAAGGGAAAGAAAATGCAAAATTGTTTTTAGCAAATAATAAAGAGGTATTAAACGAAATTGAAGAGCAAGTACGTGAGTGTTATGGAATTAGTACGAATTCCAAAAAAGATAAATCTAAAAAAACAAAGGAAAGTAAAGTAAATAAAGAAAAAGATAGTGATAATGATAAAGATTTAAAAAAGGAAGAAGAAAAGGAGGAGTTAACCGAAGCCATTTAAATGTATATTTTTATAGTATACATTTTTTCTTTTTAAATGATTATTTTGTTAAGTATGATGTAAAATGCTATAAAATTAAATACTTTTTTGATATAATGAATTTTATGAAGGGATGATAATATGGGATTATTTGATAAATTAAAGAAAGCTTTTAGTGGCAATAAAGAAGAAGTTGTTAAGTATGACAAAGGTTTAGAAAAGACGAGAAAAGAATTTGTTTCACAGTTAAGTAACCTAAGTCGTAAGTATAAAAATATTAATGATGATTATTTTGAAGAATTAGAAGATATTTTAATTATGGCTGATATGGGTATTGATACTGTAGTTCATTTTGTTGATTTGTTGAAGAAACGTGTTAAGAATGAAACTATCACAGACGTTCACGTTTTAAAAGATATTATTATTGATGAGTTATTTATTATGTATGTTGGAAATGGTATTTTAGATAGTAAGATTCATTATAATGAGAATGGACCTACCGTTATCTTGTTTGTTGGAGTAAATGGCGTTGGTAAAACAACAACTATCGGTAAGTTAGCGCATAATTTAAAAAATGAAGGTAAGAAAGTGTTATTGATCGCTGGAGATACGTTTCGAGCTGGAGCAATTGAACAAATTGAAGAATGGGGAAACCGTGTGGGAGTGGAAGTCATCAGTTCCAATTCTAAAGATCCTTCCAGTGTCATGTATGATGGATTAAAGAAAGCTACTCAAGAAGAATATGATGTTGTATTAATTGACACTGCTGGAAGGCTTCAAAATAAAGAAAATTTAATGAGAGAGTTAGAAAAAATCAATCGTGTTATTAAGAAACTTATTCCAGATGCACCTCATGAAACATTACTTGTAATAGATGCTACAACAGGACAAAATGGGATTAGTCAAGCAAAAAGTTTTCAAGAAATTACGGATATTACAGGAATTGTACTTACAAAATTAGATGGTACTGCTAAAGGTGGGATTGTTTTGGCGATTAAAGAAAGTGTTAATATTCCTGTTAAGTATGTTGGATTAGGGGAAAGCGTTGATGATTTAGAAAATTTTGATATTGAAAAATATATTTATGGATTATTTAAGGATTTGTAGGTGTTTTTATTCATGAGTGACAGAGATTATATAGTTATGTTATATGATTTTTATGGAGAATTATTTAATGATAAACAAAAAACTTATTTTGAAGCATACTATTTTCAAAATTTGTCTTTAGGTGAGATTAGTGCCAACTTAGGAGTTAGTCGAAACGCGGTTTATAAAGTTCTTCAAGGAATAGATACAAAGTTAAAATTTTATGAAGAAAAATTAGAATTGTATAAGAAAAATCAAATGATTTGTGCTATAATAAAACTAGAAAAAGATATAGAGATTAAAAAGAAACTTGAAGAGTTGATTTGAGAGGATGATAGAAATGATACGAAATCAGTTACCTGTTGAAATTAAAGATAATGAATTACCAGTAGAGGAAAAAAAGCATTCTTTTGTCTTTGATGATGATAAAAATCGTACAAGTGGAGGCTTTACTAGTACAATTTTTTTAGTCGCGATGATGATTGTTTGTTTTATGTGGGGTATGCTTGTTGTAATTTTAAGATAGAAGGTGAAACTTATGGATAGTAATAGTATTTTGAGTAGATATGCTGATGATATGACGATGGCTAGTTATATTACTGATCCTGCGATTGCCCGTGATGAAGAAATTAAAAATTTAATTTTAGTCTTACTTACTCCAGAAAAGTCAGCTATATTAGTTGGAAAACCTGGTATTGGTAAAACAGCAATTGTCGAAGGACTTGCTTATCGTATTCAGCAAAGAAAAGTTCCCAATGTCTTATTGGGATATCGTATTTTAAGGATTAATACTACAGCTTTATTAGGTAATGATTATGATGAGAATCGGGTACTTAAATTAGTACAGGAACTTAAAGGAATGGATCGAGTTATTTTATTTATTGATGAAATTCATACTTTGATTGGAGATGGTAGACTTGATCTTGCTAATATGTTTAAGGAAGGATTAAGTAGAGGTTCTATTAAAATTATTGGAGCAACTACTACTTATGAGTACGAACATTTTATTTTAAGAGATAAAGCATTTACAAGAAGGTTTGATAAAGTGGATGTGAGTGAACCTACAGAGGAGATGTGTGTTCAAATTTTAATGAAAACATTACCTAAAATCGAATATCAAACTGGGGTAAGGTTACCTTATACAGAGTTTCAAAAAGAAAATATTATGAAGTTTATTGTGGGAATGACTAGTGAATTTAAAAGAGTATATGAAATATCTTCTCGGTATCCTGATATTGCTTTAGTTTTACTTCGTCAAGCATTTTCCAATGCTGTTTATGAAAATAGACAGACAGTTTGTTTTAAAAATATTTATGATGCTATTCGTTTTTGTAAGTCAGTTTATCCTGATGTTATCAAAAAGGAATTGGTAAAATTTAAAGAAATATTTAAAGATGAGTTAAAGCAAGAAAAAGTAGAAGTTAATCCAGAAAATTATTTGGTTTAAGACTTGTAATTGTTAGTTAATTTTATTGTATGTTTTAAAATTTTATTGTATATTAATAATTAATAGAAGGAGTTGATTAATTTGGTATTACCAGATCTTAATGGTGAAAATATTTATAGACCGAGTGAATATTCAAATGTTGGGTATGACGGTGGTTTAGGGGAAGATATAATCGCGATAATAAATAAAAGAAATCAAATTGATGAAGAATATCAAGAGGTTTATGTCAATAATAGAATGAAAAATTGTCAAAAGAAGAAAAAAATAGATGTATCGAGTGATGATATCTTAATGAAACCTCTATTTCCAAAGAAATTACTTGCTACCTTCGTTTTAGCAAGTTGTGGTGTTGTTGCATTTCAAAATTATCAAGTTGATTCTTACATTGCTAATCAAGTAGTAGAAAGTGGTATTATTCCTGAAGATTTGAGTATAAGAAATGATTCTCAAAGTGGGTATTTATTTTCTTATTTAGATGAATATGGGGTTCGTCAGAATATGGGTGGTGATTATTTTGTCCAAACTGTTGTTGCTAAAGGAGAAACTCTTGGGTTTAATGCTGATCAAGTAGCTATTGCTCTAGATTTTGAAGGTATTTATAAGGCGAGTTACGTGGAAGGATCATCACTTTTAGGAAGAATTGGGCAGGAAATGATTGCTTCTTCTCAACTGCTTTCCAATAATCCTGACCAATCAAATGGAAGGGGGAAGTAGTATGGAAGATGCTTCTGTTGAGACAATTCAGTTAGATGGTAAGGAGTATTTTTTAGTTGATTCTATCAGCGATACTAAAAACTGCTATCGATTTTATTCGGAATGTAATAATTTAACTGATTATTATGTTTTAAAAAATAAGTTGGTAGATGATAAGATTCATTATGTTTCTGTAGATACAGAAAGTGAATTTAATTATGCGTTAGGGTTATTTTATCAAAAACACATGAATGATCAATTTGATTCATTAAAATAAGATTAATTATTAAGAAAAGATTCTAGGTATCGTAAAGTTCAAATTAAATATTTGTATCTTTAGAATAATAAATTGGAGAAAGGAAATGTTATTTGAATAGGAATATTTTTATAACTGTATATGTCGTAGTGTTTATTTTGCTAATAGTAGTTATAAGTATAATCATAGTGAAGCAAGATAAAAAGGATACCGAAAGTACTAATAATTCTCATATTGATACAAGTCAAAATATTAGTAGTATTGATGATGTGTATAATAGTGAATATTCCAAAGAATATACTGATATTAGAGAATTGTCTTTTGATTATACGCTAGAAAATGCTAAGCAAGATAATTGCTTTGTAATTGATGGTGCTATGGTATATAATGATAATCTGTATAGTGAATTTATGACTAATTATAACGAAAAGAAATCATCTTTTATTAGAGTTGTTAAAACAACAACTGAAGGTAATTTATTCATAATTGATTTACTATATGATGCAAATAATAGTAAAATTCATTTAGTAAAAGATGATACAAGAGATGAGTTTTCTACCAAAAAAGACCGAACAATTAAATATATGACTTATGAAAAAACAGGAGAATGGAATTATCAAAATTCAGAATATTGGGTTGCATATAATGGTGAATTACCAGCTGAAACAAATATTGAGTATAACATAAATTCTGATGAATTATTTATAATTGCTATTATTAATTAGGTTGCATTTTTTCATTATGTCATTTGTGGGCATAAATGTTTTATAAATATTGGAATTACTAGTCTTTTTTTAAATTCGGTTGAATTTAAAAAAAAGAAAACAATCAGATATAAGAAAATTTATTAATAACAGGTAGTGAATTAATAAATCTATGAATTGCAGAGTATAAATGATATTTTACGTAAAAAATACTAATTGTGTTTAATTAGTATTTTTTCTATATAACTTATTATTAAATACATGAAATATGAGACAATCATTAAGATAATGATTCCTGAAATTACTAAATCTAGATTGAATACTTGTGATCCATACATGATTAGATAACCTATCCCACTTTTTGATACTAGAAGTTCACCCATAATTACTCCAATTAAAGACATGCTAATATTGATCTTTAAACTACTAATAATGGTAGGATAATTACTAGGTAAAATTAAATATTTTAGAGTTTGAAATTTATTTGCATTTAACGATTTTAGTAGTTTTATCTTATTAGCGTCAGTTGATAAAAATCCATTATAAACAGTGATAATAGTTATAATTACTGAAATAAGTAGTGCCATAACAATGATTGAGTTCATATTAGCACCTACCCAAATGATTAAAATTGGTCCTAAAGATACTTTGGGTAGAGAATTTAATATAGTCAAATAAGGATCCATTACTTTAGAAATAAATCTGTTGTACCAAAGAATAATCGCTACTACAATACCAATGATTGTTCCTAAAGCAAAACTTATGATTGTTTCATAAGTGGTAATCCAAATGTGTTGAAATAAGTTGTTTGTTTGGTAGAGATTAATGATTGTTTCTAATACTTTCTTAGGTGATGAGGTAATGAAAGTATTAATCATATTTTTACTAGCTGCAAATTGCCATAACCATACACAGAATAGTAAGATTAATATTTGCGTTGTAACAATAATGAGTTTATCTTTTTTTTGCTTTTTTAGATATTTTTTATAGCCATTAGACATCATGATCAAACACCTGCCATATTTTTTGGTAATAGTCATTGAATTCTTTACAAGTTCTATTATGGATTGGTGTAGATGAATCTGACAAGTGAATATTAAATACTTTTTTTATTTTAGATGGTCTATTAGATAAGACAACGACTGTATCAGCAATTGAGATTGCTTCTTCAATATCGTGAGTTATAATAATAGTGGTTTTTTGCTCTTTTTTGATAATTTTATAGACATCATCTGATACTAGTAATCTTGTCTCAAAGTCTAATGCCGAAAATGGTTCAT
>CAYOCA010000006.1:0-17038 GCA_964402345.1 uncultured Muribaculaceae bacterium
TTTCTTGAAAATTATCATAACCAATTGGTAAACCTTTTTTCATATTTATCCCTCACTTCTTTCACTTACTTTGAAATTTTAATATTACTTAATAATAAATCTGGTGATGCAATAGTAGCAAGATAAAATTCCATGTGATTACTAATATCAATTACATTATTTAATATATCCATAATATTTGTTGATAACACAAATAATTTACTAGCGTATTTTTTCTTACCATGTTCAATAAAATACCCTTCTGATTGAACAGAAATATCTCCATTAATAGGATTAATTCCCGCATGTAATCCTACAACCTCATCAATTAAAACTCCCTTATCTATCGTTTGAATCAATTCCTCAAGCGTTTTTTTACCAGGTTTAATATACATGTTTCTTGAACTAATTTCCCCATAATCATTCCCTGTACTTCTCACTTGATCAATTAAAGCTGTTCTTTCATCATATAATGCTTGAGTAAAAATACCATCTTTAACAATTTCTTTATAACTTGTTTTCATTCCTGTATCATCAAATAATCTTTTTCCTAAAAAAGAAGAATTACTCGGATCTTCTACCATTGTAATATCTTTTGAAAATACTTTCTTACCAAGTTTTCCTACTAACAATGAAGTATCTTTTTGAATACTATCTGCTGAAAAAAGATTAATAAAATAACTTAAAATACTTCCCATTACTTTACTAGTTAAAATAACTTGATAAGTACCATTTTCTATTTCCTTAAAAAATAGTTTATCAATCGCGTTTTGAATAGATTTCTTTGTCATGTTCTCCATATCAATTGCTTTATCTTCTACATTACTACTAGTTAAATAAGCCGTGGAATTTTTACCATTGTCACTTACTACTGCTTCAACTGTAAAAGAAATTTCCTTTTTGGTGTCATATAATTCATTTTGTTCCGTAATAATTCTTCTTTGAATAATTGACTCTGTATAATAAGCATTTATTTCTGGTAGGTATTGATATTGACTCCTTAACTTATTTAAGTTTAACATTCTTTTCATCACATCTTCAGCCTGATTTATCTGATATTCTCTTTCCTCTTTGATATCTTCTAAAGAATGTCTTGTCGGATTCGTAGTAATATCTAAATACTCTGCTTGTTCTTTTAAATCAGAAATGACACTTTCATCTAAATATTCAGTTTGAATTCGTACCTCTTTTTCTTGATAAATAGCACTTACTAAATAGCTATCAATCAATGATGTTTCAAATTTATCTATTTTATCATTAAATGTTTCAATATTTAATTCTTCTATCGTCGTTTTACAAATTTGGAAATAATCTAACTGATTTTCCTTAGCCTTAATAAATAAATCCTTATACATGAACTTTTGCTCCTTTTCCTCCAACTAATATCTTGTCTACTTTAATAGTTGGTTGTCCTACAGTAACAGGAATACTTCCACTAATACTTCCACACATACCAGCCGCAAGTTTTAAATCGCGAGAAACCATTGATACTCTTTTTATAATATCAGCACCATTTCCAATTAAACTTGCTCCCTTTACAGGTATTGTAATTTTTCCGTTTTCAATTAAATATGCTTCATTAACCCCAAAGTTAAAATCTCCTGTTTTAGGATCAACTGAACCACCACCCATGTTCTTCGCGTATATTCCATATTTTATACTAGTAATCATATCCTCTATCTTATCAGTTCCTTCTAAAAGAAAAGTATTACTCATTCTCGAGGTTGGAGCATATTTGTAAGACTCTCTTCTACCTGATGAAGTTGACTTTTCTTGCATAGTTTTTCCATTGATATAATCAATTAAATAGCTCGTTAAAACACCATCTTTAATCAAAACATTTCTCTTACTTTGAAATCCTTCATCATCAATATTAGAACTTCCCCACTCCTTCTCAATCGTACCATCATCAACAATAGTTACTTTAGGACTCGCGATAAGTTCTCCAATTTTATCACTAAAGACAGAATTTCCTTTCGCGACTGTTGTTGCTTCTAAGGCATGAACACAAGCTTCATGAAAAATTACACCTCCAAAACCATTTCCAATTACTACGGGCATTTCTCCACTAGGACAATCCATCGCATTTAATTTTTCTAAAGCATAATGAACAGTTTCTTTAGTCAATGCTTCTATATCTAAATTTTCTAAAAACTCATATCCTTGTTTAAAACCAGGTGCTACATAAGCTTTTTCGAGCTTTTCTTCTTCTTTTACAAAAGTAGTAATAGAAAGTCTTGTCCTTGTTCTTTTATCTTCTTTATAAATTTTATTTGTGTTCGCGATAATGATCTTTTGATCTTGCTCTATTAAATTAACTTGTACCTGATTTACTTTACTAGACTCTTCTCGAGCTATTTTATCTATCTTATATAAAAGTTTCTTTTTATCTTTTACCGAATAACTATCATGAGGTATCTTTATATAATCTTGGTATTTTTCTTTTTCAGATAAAACAACTTTTTTAAGTGATGAAGAACCAGAAAAATTACTAATTAATCGGTTAATTAAAGAATCAATATCTTTTAATTTATTAGTATATCCATAAACCGTTTTATCACCTAAACAAACTCTAATTCCAATTCCTTTAACCTTACTACTAGATATCTTTTGAATAGATTTATCTGTTAATTTTATGTTTTTATAAATTGTATCTTCTAAAAATATTTCTGCAAAATCTGCTCCCGTCGAAAGACACTTTCGTAAATATTGTTCTAATTCTCTTTTTGTAAGCATAATTTCTCCTTTCCTTTTTTTTGTTTAATCATACATTAAATCTAAAATGACAAATATCACCATCCTGCATTAGATACTCTTTACCTTCTAAACGCATTTTTCCTTTTTCTTTTACCTTCACTTCCGATCCACACTCTATTAAATCATCATAACTCATAACTTCCGCTCTAATAAACCCTTTTTCAAAATCAGTATGAATTAATCCGGCACAAGCTGGAGCTTTCATCCCTTTTTTAAAAGTCCAGGCTTTTACTTCATCACTACCTACCGTAAAATAAGTCGCTAATCCTAATAATGAATAAGTACTTTTAATCAGTTGCGATAAACCACTTTCTTTAATTCCTAAATCATTTAAAAAAGCATTTTTTTCTTCTAATTCTAATTCTGCTAATTCACTTTCAATTTTAGCACAAATCATCACTACTTCAGATTTTTCCTTCTTAGCGAATTCTTTAACTTTTTTTACATAATCATTTTCACCAGTAATTAAATCTTCTTCAGATACATTTGCTACATAAATAATTGGTTTTTCTGTAATAAAATGAAATCCTGATAATATTTTTTGTTCTTCCTCGGTAAAGCTTAATTGTCTAATAGGAATATTTTTCTCTAAACTCATTTTTAGAGAGGTTAATAAATTATATTCCATTAAATCTTCCTTATTTTTAGAAGTTTGAGCTTTTTTAGCAATTTTTCCAATTCGATTCTCAACAATTTCTAAGTCTGAAAAAATTAATTCTAAATTAATTACTTCAATATCTCGAATTGGATCAACTGACCCATCAACGTGAATAATATTTTTATCATCAAAACATCTGACTACCTCGACAATCGCATCTACTTCCCTAATATGGGATAGAAACTTATTTCCTAATCCCTCACCTGTAGATGCTCCTTTAACTAAACCAGCTATATCAGTAAATTCAAAAGTAGTAGGTATAGTTCTTTCGGGTATATACATACTTTCAAGTACTTCCATTCTCTTATCTGGTACAATGACTGTTCCGACATTTGGATCAATTGTCGCGAATGGATAATTAGCGGCTAATATCTCTTGTTTGGTAATAGCATTAAATAAAGTAGACTTTCCCACATTAGGTAGACCTACAATTCCAGCTGTTAAACTCATGTTATTCCTTCTTTCTAAACTAAATTAATTATAACAAAAAAGAACTTAAATAGCAATTAAGTCCTTATGAATTCTACTTTTTTTATGATAGTTTTGATGTGTTTGTAATAAGTTATCTAAAAGCTTCAGTTGATTTTCAAGATATTTTATTTTTAAATGATTTCTCTTTTCTTTTTTAGTAAGACGTAATAAATGATTTTCTCCATATTCTAGTAATGGTAAAGTAGTTTTATTAAAGTCGATTATTTGTTCTCTTAATATTCTATTTTGTTCAAATCTTTTTAATTCTTTTTGATAAACAAATATTAAAGATTCCTTAATAAAAATTAATTCATCTAATGATAAATTACTATAGTCTAATTCACTTTGATATGATTTACTTGCTATAATTGTATATTGAACTTCCATATCTAATGAGGTCCACTCTTCCTCTTTTACTAGTTGACTTAAATCTTTATAACTTCCATCTTTATTATATAGTAATCCTATTATTTCATATGGATAACCTGTCTTAAATAATTCCTCTTTATTCATAAAACATTTTATTGTTTTAGTTATGTAATTTAAAAATTGTTCTACATCATAATTTACAAATTGTATTTGATATTTTAATCTATCATTTTCTATATATCCTTGTAAATCCTTATAAAAATTAGGGTAATGTTTTAAAAAAGAAGTAGCATTTTCTAAAGAATAAACATCTGCATCTATTTCTTCTTTAAAATCATCGTGATGATTAAGTTCATATATATTTGTTAATTCAATCGTTAAATTTTCTAAAATTAAAGCAAAATTATCTAAATTTTTCTCTAATTGATCTTTTGACCATAATAATCTATGATTATATTCATGATATATAGTAACTAATAATTCCCAAAGATAAAGTTTTTTCGTAGGAGATACTGCTTTTAATTCTGATAAAAATATTTTTATTTCATCTTTAGTATAATCATAATCTCCTACCTGATGTTTAAAGCGTATTAACTCATTCTTTATTTCTTTTAGACAAGTTAACGTAGTGATAGAATTATCATTCATTTTATTTTCAATACCCTGTCTTATTATCTCAAGTATGTGTTCTATTCTAGTGTAAGAAAATACCTTCGTTGATAATCCTGTTTCTTTATCTTTATCTTTAACAATTTCTTTTACTATTTTTTTACTTATATCATATTGCATAAAATACCCCCTTAAACAGTATAAACATAAAAAGTACGCTAGTTATTTTATCATCTATTCATAATTTGTCAATTTAAAATTTCTTTCCTTCTTACTAAACCTAATAATCTACAAACGATTAGGATCAATATCAATTTCTACATTAACTTTATGATTTGCTTTATAATGACGATCTAATTCAAGCAATACTTCTCTTAATTTCTCATCTTTCTTATATTTTATGATACACTGTTGATAATAAACATTATCAACCCGAAATACACTCGCCATCGCGGGACCTAAAACAAAAGTATCTTTACTCAAATTCTTTCTCAAATACTCTCCTATTTTATTTGATTCTTGAAAACTAACTTCATAATCCTTAGTAGAAATACGAACCAAAATTATATAATAATAAGGACTATAATTCATCTGTTTTCTAATTTTCATCTCTTCTTTATAAAAAGATAAATAATCATGTTGCATCGCGAACATAATACTATAATGATCATTATTATATGTTTGAATAACTACTTCACCAGGATGTTCTGCCCTTCCAGCTCGACCAGACACCTGGCATAACAACTGAAACGTTCGTTCACTACTTCGAAAATCAGGTACATTCAAACTAGCATCAGCATTAATCACTCCAACCAAAGTAACAAGTGGAAAATCAAGTCCTTTAGCAATCATCTGTGTTCCTACTAAAATATCATATTGATGTTGCCCAAACTCCTCAATAATTTTTTGGTGTGATCCTTTTCTAGATGTCGTATCCGTATCCATTCGAACTACTCTAGCAGTAGGATACCGTTTTAATAATTCTTCTTCTAACTTTTGAGTACCTAAACCATAATCTTTCAAATCATGACTATGACATTTAGGACACTCTGTATATTTTAAAATAGCATAACCACAATAATGACATCGTAGCATATTACTTGTCTTATGATATGTTAAACTAATATCACAATTAGGACACTTAATAACCTCTCCACAACTATTACAAGTCTCAATTGAAGTATAACCTCTCCGATTCAAAAGCAAAATAATTTGTTCTTTTTTTTCTAATTTTTCTTGAATTTTCTTATCTAGTAAAGAAGAAAAAATAAAATTACCTTTCTTTACCTCATCTTTCATATCCACAACATTAACAATAGGTAGCTTTCCTTCTCCTGCTCTTTTCGTTAAAGTAAGCAATTCATACACTTTATTTCCAGCCCGAGCCATACTTTCTAAAGATGGAGTAGCACTACCTAACACTACTGGACATTGATGATACTTACTTCTTAAAATCGCTACATCTCTAGCATGATATCTGGGATGATTATCTTGTTTATAAGTCGAAGAATGTTCCTCATCAATGATAATCACTCCAATATTATGAAGAGGAGCAAAAATAGCACTTCTAGCACCTACTACAATATGAACATTACCATTCTTTATTTTACGATATTCATCATATTTTTCACCTTCACTAAGTCCTGAATGTAAAATTGCTACATCTTCTCCAAAACGACTAACAAACCTTCCGACAATCTGAGGAGTTAAACTAATCTCCGGAACTAACATAATTGCCGTTTTTCCTCTTTGAATCATCTTTTCAATAATATTCATATAAACTTCTGTTTTACCAGCACCAGTGACACCATACAATAAAAACGTTCGAGAACTTCCCTCACTAAGAAGTACTTTATCGACAGCCTGTCTTTGTTCTACATTTAGTTTAACTAACCTATCTTCTTCTTTTCCTTCATAGTGGTAGCGATATCCTTCCCTTTCTTGTAATTGAATTATTCCTTTCTTTAGTAAAGTTTGAATACTACTGTTCATTTTTGAAATCTTACATTCATTTTCTTGAAGTAAATCCTCTAAAATTTTCTTTTGTCCTTCAAATCGACAATTTGCTAAATAATCATTTACCTCTTCTTTAGAAACTGAAAGAGAAATATACTTCTCTAACTTAATAGAAATATTAGTTTTATAACTTGCTTTTAAAGCCTTAGGTAACATTACTTGATAAGCAGATATCAAAGAACAAAGGGTTTTTTCACTAATCTCTCTACCTAACTCTAACATCTCACTTGTTAAAATAGGTACCTCATCTACTAATTCTAATAATTCTTTAATCTCATAATTCTCTTTAGACTCACAAGTTAATTCTAAAACAAAACCTTCTAATGATTGGTGTCCAAAGGGAACTTTAACTCTTGCCCCTATTTGGATCAAACTTTCCATTTTCTTTGGTACTAAATAAGTAAACATCTTATCAACACTCTTAACTCCAATTTCTACAATAACTTTCGCATACATTAAGTATCACCTCCATCTATTCCTAACTATCACTAATTATAACAATCAAAAAGATATGAAGTCAACGAAGTTTACAAATCAATTTAATCTTCTCTAAAATAAGAAATAAATATCAGATATTAATCAATTTTATAAAAAGAATACAATAACTACTCTACTTTAAAATACTTAAAACAAAATAGGTATTAATAATACATTTTTTATAATACTTCACATAAACTATAATGAAATTATTGAATAAAGGAGTGGATGAAATGGAAAATCATAAATGTAATAACACTTGCGATAATTGTATTGCTGATATCTTAAAAGTAATATTGATTCTTCAACAAAGTGCCAGTCAATTAGATTCATGTCTAGAAACTTGTGATCGAGGATTTTTAGGTCAACAATGTTGTCCAACTTGCTACAACACTAGACCAATTGTCTTGTATACCTGTGGTTCAAACGGAGTACCTTTAAGTCTACCAATTAGCAAAAGTCCTAATGAAGAAACAACCTCAAGTATATGCCGATTAGAAAAATTAGATGACTGTTGTGCAACTTGTCGAGTACTTACTGTAAATTCAGATAATACCTATAACGCAACAAATTCATTTTTTACAATTAATCTAGACTGTTTATGCATCATAAGATGCTTAGATGACACTTTTATTGAAAATGTTTAAAAGAAGCTTATTCAATATACTTTAAGCTTCTTTTTCTTTTCTCTTTTTTTTAGAATTTTTTGATTTTAATGTACTTTCTACAGCAACTCTTTGGACAATTCCTAAAGCAATCATTAAACTAAATACGTAACTTCCTCCATAAGACAAGAATGGAAGAGGAACTCCTGTTAAAGGACCGATACCCATAACACCTATTAAATTAATAGAAACATGTAAAAATAAATAAATACAAACTCCATATGCTAAAATAGATCCTTGCAAATTAACTGCTCTTCTAGCAACGCGATATATTCTATAAATAATAAACATATATAATATGATAAGTAAAATTCCCATCCACGCTCCCCACTCTTCTACAATAATAGGAAAAATAAAATCTGTATAAGACTCTGGCAAATACAAATACTTTTGAGTACTTTTACCAATTCCTTGACCAGTAATTCCACCATTTTTAAAAGCAATAAAACTATTACATAACTGATACCCTGATTCAACTTGATATCTCTCACATGGATCTATAAAATTAAATCGTTCACGTTGATAATCCGGCAAAATCTTTTCACCTGCAACAAGAAAAGTAATAATTCCTAACACAAATATTCCTAAAGCATAAAGTCGATATTTCCCAAACATTTTTCTGGGCATTGGTAATGAAAAAAAGATAAAAAAGCTAATTAATCCAAGAATCAAAGCTGTTCCTAAATCAGGTTGAAATACCACTAATAAAAATGCAATAAAAACAAACAAAATAGGTAAAATTAAAACCTTACCTTTATCTAAATCTTCTTTATGCTTATCGTAATAACAAGCCAAAAAAACAATTGAAATTACTTTAGCAAATTCACTGGGTTGAATGGAAAGACTACCAATCTTGAACCACCCTTGTGTTCCATTAGAAATCTTTCCATAAACAAAAAGAGCAAATAAAACAGCAATAATTCCTAGCATAAAAGTCCACGAAAAAACTTTATATACTTTTGTTGGAATGTGAACAACAATAAAGAAGAATACTAATCCGATACCGACAAATAAAGCTTGCCTATAAAAATAATGATAAGGTCCATATCCATATCTCATGTAACTTTCCATACTAGAAGCACTTAATATCATAACTAATCCAAAAAGGAAAAAAGCAATCATTACAAAAAATAAGGGTTTATCCATCTTTGAAAACACTTTTCTCATCCTAATCATCCTCATAATAATAATAGCATAGAAGTACTTAATTTTCTAGTCACATTTCTATCTTTACATTTCTTACTGTAAAGAAAAAAAGACTTAAAGGTCCTTTTTTAATAATGAATTTTTAAAAATACAATCTATCTTTTCATAACTTTTTAAATATTTACTACATAAAGAAGTTATTTTCTAATATTCATTCCATTTCTTAAATATTTAATATTTCTTTGAAATTTTTTTATATCACCTTGTTGATAAACTAGTGCACGTTGATATAGTTCTTCATATTCTTTTCCCTTACTAATAATAATTTGACGTAATTCTTTAAGTTCATCCTTCGTAAAAGGATAAAGGGCAAAGTACCTTTTTAACTCATTAAAATCAGACTGAAAAACATATTCCAGGATATCTTGTCTTGACAAAATCTTAGTAATTTCAAATTTTTCTACAACATACATAGACCCACAGTTATAAAGATAGTCACTTGCTTGAAGCATTTTTCCATAAACTGATACTTCACAATAAACATTTTCCTTCTGTGGATTAAAAAAGCGAAAAGTATCAGCCAAATTAGTTGCAATGTGATATCCGTGACCATGCTCTCCAAATTTTAATTGTTCTGCATCTTTAGAGTACAGCACTCCTTTTTCAAAAGAAGAACCATATTTGTTTATTAATCCCGTCTTAAATGCTTTAAAACCAATTACTTCGTTCATACCAAAATTCCCCCTTGTTGCGGTTTAGTATAACACATTTGCGTAAATTTGTAAACAAAAAAGTAATTATTGTGTAATTTACAAACTTATTTTAAAATCAAAAAAGATGTTCTTGTCATGCTTTAAAATACAAGAAATTGAAAAGAAAAAAATTTACAAATTATTTTGTGAATTTTTGACTATCTAAACTTATTTACTCTTTTTTTCTGTAATTATTAATTCTCATATGATCTATAAAGAAAATTACTCTATAATTTCTCCATCTTCAAATTTTACGTCCAAAAACTTCCTACTCGCTAAAAAGTCGCACATATGAACAAATCTTTGTTCAGCAGTTCTAGGTTTAGGTAAAACTTCTTTTTGATTATAACTATCATATGTCCATTGTCCCATATGAGACTCAATCATTGAACACATTTTTCTTATATCATCAATCTCAAGTGACAATTTATCTTTGTTTTCCATAATAAATTGAGATACTAATAAAGGATGATCAAACTTTGTATACTGACTGTGTTCCTTACCACTCTTTAACCCATCATGAAGTGTTAAAGCCATAATAATTAAATCCTTATCTTGATCACTAAATTTAACTCCAACTGTTTCATTATTAAGTAATTCATAAGCAATTCTAACCGCGACTTTTGTATGTCGAACAAGTCCCCCATTACCTAATGAAAAACTAGGATGATACTTTCCCGTGGATGATGCTGGAATCTCAAAAAAATAATCTGGTAACAACTTAATTAACGTTTTTAAATCCTTTCGATTACTCTCACTTTTTACATAATTAATTTCTGTTTTAAATGTTTCTATTTTTTTCATTACTACACCTACTTTTCTATATGAACATCTAACTGATTATAAGGAATTTCTATTTTCTCCTCATCAAATATTTTTTTAATAATTTTTAATGTTTCCCTTTTTACACCAATTTGTGTCATCGGGTAACATTCTACTACAATAGCATAAATAATTGAACTATCTCCGAATTCATCTACTCCTAGTAAATCCATACTATAAACATTCTTATTCTTCTCTATTTCTACTTTTACCTTATTTAATACCTCTTCTATTGAATCAATATTTACATCGTAGCGAACTGGTACATCAATTACAATTTTAGAATGATACAAATTATAATTAATCACTTCTTGAAAAGAAGAATTAGATAAAACTTTAATTTCACCGGTATACGCTTTAATTTTAGTTGTTTTTAATCCAAGAGAAATAACTTCTCCAGTAAAATCATTTATCTTTACCCAATCTCCTACAGCATAAGCATTATCAAAAATAATAAATATTCCCGCTAAAAAATCTTTAATAATATCTTGAAAAGCTAATCCAACAATCACAGTAGCTGCTCCTAATGAGGCAATCAAACTAGTTGTATTAACTCCATATACATTCAAAATCATAATAATAATAATAAAAGTAATTACATATTTAATAATATTATTAATTAAAACAATAACAGTTGTCTTTCTTTTATCGATTCCTTTACTATGTTTAATATTAATCTTACTAATACTAGTAATTGTTTTAGCGATCACAATATAAATAAGAATCCCTATTATGATATAAATAATAGGCATATAAAATTTCTCACTTTGCAAAAACTTAAACATATCTCGTAGCCTCCCTAAAATCATTTTACCACAAAAACAAACGATACTCAAGCAAAACCATCTCCTATTTATCTACTCAAAAAAAATAAATATTTTTCTAGATTTACTAAAGTATATGTCAAAAAATAGCTACAATTTCTTTTCTAATTTTATAACATAAAAATGATATTTGAAATTTTATCTCAAATATCACTTTATCTCAATTATATTTTACCAACCAAACTAATCTTCCTACTTTTACCTAAATCTCTTTTCTCCCTTACTTTCCTTTTTACCCTTTCCATAAAATCTAATTTAGAGTTATTAGAGTTAGTATCTTCCAACTTTGAATTATAATTAACGGAATAAACAGGATTAAAAAAACGTTTAGAGTATAACTCGTGGTAAATTGAATCATTTTTCAAAAAAGAAAGAAATTTCTCATTGGTATGTCTTTTCAAAAAAGTCTCAACATTAATATTAGAGTTCAACACCGTCTCATAAGAAAAACCATCTTTTAATGAAAAACAATATTTATAATCTATTGTCACACACAAAAGTAAGCTACTAATATCGTCATTTTCATCATCAACTGCGATTCCTTTTTCATCTAATCTGCTAATTACATTGACAATTTCAATAGAACTAACACTTTTTTTCATAAGCAATAATCCTGCTATTAAAGATGAAAAAGGAATCGACTCACTTTGTTCCATAATTTTTTTATTTTCACCTCGTGGATTTAATTATAATTATATTTTTTTTACTTGTCAACAGCAAAATATCACTAATAAGTGCCCTATAATTCAGTAATAGTATATGATAAAGAAAAGCAAATATGACATAAAAAAAGATATCCTAATCCCACTTATTCTGCTATAATATATAGAAAAAAGGAGGGATTTTTAATGTTAACTAATATTTTAAAAGATATACCACTAAAAGATAATTTACCATTAGTTGTCGGTTGTTCTGCTGGTCCAGACTCGATGGCTTTACTTCACTATCTAAAAAATAATACCAATAATACCATTATCTGTACCCATATTAATCATAACGTTAGAAAAGAAAGTAAAGAAGAAGAAAAATACCTGATGAATTACTGTAAAAAGGAAAATATCATCTTTGAATCTACTACTATTAAACATTATCAAGAAAAAAACTTTGAAAATGAAGCAAGGACTAAAAGATATCAATTCTATGAAACCATCTTAAATAAGTACCATACCCCCTACCTCTTTTTAGCGCATCATGGAGATGATTTAATCGAAACTATTCTCATGAAAATCGCGAGGGGATCTAACCTGGAAGGTTATGCTGGTATCAAAAAAATATCTAAAGTTAAAAACTACTATATTATAAGACCCCTTTTAGAATATACCAAACAGGATTTAATAGACTATAATCATAAACATTACCTTAAATACTACTTGGACAAAACAAATGAAGACATCACTTACACAAGAAATCGCTACCGGAAAAATATTCTTCCTCTATTAAAAGAAGAAAATCCAAATATACATAAACAATACCTTAAATACTCCACGACACTTCTAGAATATCAATCTTATATTGATGAAGTAATCGCGACTATCCTTCCAACTATTTACCAAAATAACATCATAAACCTAGAAGAATTTAAAAAGCAACATATCTTTATTCAAAAAAATATTCTTTATAAAATCTTAAATATCATTTATAACAACACTCCTAATCTCATCAAAGAAATTAACATTCAAGATATCTTAAACATTATTTACAATTCCAAACCAAATCTTTTTATCAATCTTCCCAAAGAAAAAATGGCTAGAAAGTCCTATCACTTATTATATATAGAAAATAGAGAAAATAGAGAAAACACTAACTACCTAATCCCACTGGGAAAAGAAAATCAAAAAAGTTTTTGGAGTATAAGCATAATAAATGACACTCCAGAAGATGGAAATAACATCTGTCGTTTAAACAGTAAAAAAATAAATCTTCCTTTATCAATTAGAAATAGAAAACCTGGAGATACAATAGAACAACTAGGGTTAAATGGAAGAAAAAAAATTAAAGAAATCTTCATTGAAAACAAAATTCCCAAACACTTAAGAGATACCTACCCACTCTTAGTAGATGCAAAAGACCAAATAATTTGGATACCTAACATAAAAAAGTCCAAATTTAATAGTCAAAAACAAGAATTTTATGATATAATACTTAAGTACTGTGAAAAAGGAGGAAAATAATGAATAATAAAATGAATAATAAAACAGTAAAAAAAGGTTTATTTCCATATGTATTTCTCTTCTTCTTCATCATTGTTTGTTTACTGATATTTAATAATTTTAATACAACAGTAAACAAATTAAGTTATGATGAATTTATAAGTGAATTAAACAAAGGTGAAATAACCGATTTAAATATAATTCCTAAAACAAGAAGTGAAACTTATGAAATAACAGGAAAATTAAAAGATTATGATGAAACAGAATCATTCCAATTAGTTCTACCAATGTCTGATGAATTCTTATCAAAAATCACAGAAGCTTCTGAAAAAGAAGATTTCACATTAACAATAGAAACAGATCCAGAAGCATCAGAATGGTTAGCAGTATTAGTAGAAATTGTTCCATTAGCGATTCTCGTTGGAGCAATATTCTGGATATTCACAAGACAAATTGGTGGTAATAACAAATCAATGGACTTTGGGAAAAGTAGAGCTAAACTTTTAACCGATGGAACCAAAACTAACTTCAAAGATGTAGCAGGATTAACTGAAGAAAAAGAAGAAGTAAAAGAATTAATTGACTTTTTAAAAAATCCCAAAAGATTCCAAGCAATGGGAGCAAGAATTCCTAAAGGTGTCTTACTAGTAGGTCCTCCAGGAACTGGTAAAACCTTACTAGCAAGAGCTGTTGCTGGAGAAGCGAAAGTACCATTTTACTATATCAGTGGTTCTGACTTTGTAGAATTATTTGTAGGAATTGGTGCGTCACGTGTAAGAGATATGTTCAAACAAGCAAAAATGAACGCTCCGTGTTTAATCTTCATTGATGAAATTGATGCCGTCGGACGTCAAAGAGGAACAGGTTTAGGAGGAGGACACGATGAAAGAGAACAAACTCTAAATCAATTACTAACTGAAATGGATGGCTTTGGACCTCATGAAGGAATCATTGTCATTGCCGCGACAAACCGTCCTGATGTATTAGATCCCGCTTTACTTAGACCAGGTCGATTTGATCGTCAAGTAACTGTTGGTCTACCAGATAAAAATGCTCGTGAAGAAATATTAAAAGTACATGCCAAAAACAAAATTCTTGATAAAAGTATTACTTTAGAATACCTTGCCAAAAGAACACCAGGATTCAGTGGTGCAGACCTAGAAAACTTACTAAATGAAGCAGCTCTACTCACTGTAAGACGTAACAAGAAAGCAATTACTATGAACGAAATTGATGAAGCAACCGACCGTGTTATCATGGGACCTGCTAAAATAACCAAAAAATATACTGAAAAAGAAAAGAAATTAGTCGCATATCATGAAGCAGGACACGCAGTTGTTGGATTAAAACTAGAAGGTGCAAACGACGTTCAAAAAATAACCATTATTCCAAGAGGTCAAGCTGGAGGATACACCATGATGACCCCAAAAGAAGAAACATTCAACTATACTAAAGATGAGTTATTAGAATCAATTTGTGGATTATTAGGTGGACGTGTTGCTGAAGAAGTGGAATTTAATGAAATTACAACAGGAGCTCACGATGACTTTAAAAAAGCAACTAAAATTGCTCGTAGTATGGTTACAGAATATGGTATGAGTAAGTTAGGACCTATGATGTTAGAAGAACCATCAGGAAATACTTTTCTAGGAAGAGATTACACCAAAAATAGAAATATATCCGACATTGTAGCTCATGAAATTGACGAGGAAATGCGTAGTATTATTAATGAATGCTATGAAAAAACTAAAAAGATTTTAACTAAAAACAAAGATTTATTAGATTTAATCGCCAAAACACTACTAGAAGAAGAAACTATTACTAAAGAACAAATTGATTATTTAGTGGAACATGGACATCTTCCAAAAGATGAAAAAAAAGACATCAAAGAAGATAGCAAAACTGAAGATAAAAAAGAAGCTAAAAAAACAAAAGAATAACAAAAACTGATATTTAGAAAACCAAATTTCTATCTATCAGTTTTTTATATAAAAAAGAAAAAACTTAATCTTTAAATCTTAGGATAATTTCTCCTTCTTTAGAATAAAAATATTTTTCCCTGGCATATCTAGCAATGTAGGTTGGATCAGATAACTTCTTAATATCTGCTAAAATAGCTTTTTCTTCATCTTCTAGAACAACTTTTTCATTTTCTAATTCTACCATTTGATTATTCAAATCACGAACCTGTTTCAAATTAAAAAATAAAGTATATCCTAAAGTAAAAATAATAGCTCCAAAAAAAATAAAAATAACCAACATTCTTCCTTTAGTCTTTACTGTATATTTTCTTCTTTTCTGTACCATAATACCACCTACCCTATATTTAAGTAAAGTATAGCATAACTACTTACTTTTTACAAATCTTTTATAAATCACTTTACACAAAAAATATCCTAAAAGAATACAAAGAAAAAAATAAACATGAATATATCCATAATTAATTTTCATTAAAATGAAGAAATACAACAATGTATGAAGAAGAATAAATAGAAAAGAACTAATAATTTTAACAAACAAAAACTTAGAATACAGTAACTTAGAGACAAGTTCTAACGTGAAATAAAAGAAAATTCCATAACAAAAAGAAAATCCCAAAGATACCATTTGTACTTTTAATACCATTACTTAAACAATTTACTAAGGAAGCTTTCTTCTTTATCTTTTTTTAATCCTTGTGTTGTATAACTCAAACTATCAACGTTTCCTTTAATGGACACATTTCCTTGATAAGTATCTAGTTTAATAATCTCGAGTTCACTTCCTTTAATGACCAAAAATCCTAATGTAGTATCCATTAAAAACTCTTCATTATCAAAACTTTCTATTTTTTTTACACCAGTTACTAAAATATTTTTTCTTTCTGCTATGGAAATTCCATGATTAAAACTACTCTCCATTTCTTTTACCTTGTCCATGAACGTTCCCTCCTAATAAGATATATGCCCAAATTAGTAGCTTCATTCATAAATTTATTTTTTTATTGATCTACACTGACGTCCCAACAAATCAGTTCTTATCTTTAGGATATTTCTTATTACTAGTACTATAAACATTCATTAATAAATTTTATAAAAAATTACCTCTTTAAATAAAATTAAAAGACAAAAAAATAATGACTGTCTTTTATAATAAATGTCAAAAACAATTAATAAAAGAAAAAAAGTTCTTAAACATAAGAACTCCTATTTCCTATTCCGCATTATTATAAGCTTCAATAATAGCATCTTCAAACATCTTACGAGTTTCCTTGTTAATAGGATGTGCTATATCTGTATGCTCACCAGTAGCAGTAGTTTTACTAGGCATTGCAATAAATAAACCATTATCACCATCTATAACT
>CAYOCA010000007.1:0-16436 GCA_964402345.1 uncultured Muribaculaceae bacterium
CGCCGTCCCTCTTCGATTCGTGGTATGCCGACGCCGGCGTGTGGTACGTGATTTCTTCTGGCATTCTCGGCAGCAGTTGGACTTCGCTTGCGACCGGCGTCCGCCCAGTTATCAATCTGAGAGCTGATATTCTAGTTACTGGAGGTAATGGAGCGGCGTCTAGTCCATATCAGATAACTAACCAAACATCGTAGGTGGAATATGCCACCAAAATGACTCATCATTTTGGTGGCGACCATATGGAAAATAAATAAACCAAAAATAAAACAGAATTTTTTTCTGATTATTTTTGGTAAAATGTGATTTTGTTTCAATATTATGTTACAATACATTTGACTAATCTAATTAAATTGCTTTTTGCCTTGGCTCGCCGTCCAACTTCAATTCGGGGTCTGCCGCCGCCAACGTGTGAGACGTGAATTCTACTGGCAATCTCGGCAACAATTGGACTTCGAATGCGAACGGCGTCCGCCCAGATTCCTACTACAATTAGTGAAATTTTTTGCTAATGAACCGCGAATGATTGGTTAAGGCTATTTCATCAGAGGAAGTAATAACTACATTAGTTATAATCTATTTGTCAGATTGGAAACAGGATTAGTCGATGGAGTAATAACTCCTAAAGAATAATATAGACGTAATAAGACAGATTAACTGTTTTTTATTACTATTGCTATATTGAAGGATTATTGAAAAACAACTTTTTTTAATAATCCTTTTTATATTTTATTTGAAATTATATATTGAAATATTTGTTCTAATAAAATTGATATTTATTTTAGAGTTTTAATAAATTTTATTCTTAAAATGGAGAAAAATTCCAAAATATTTAAATATTTAATGATTTTATTTTAATATTATGCTACAATACTTGTGACTAATCTGATTAACTTGCTTTTTTTCTTTGGCTCGCCGTCCAACTTCAATTCGTGGAATGCCAACGCCAACGTGTGGAACGTGAATTCTACTGGCAATCTCGGCAACAATTGGACTTCGAATGCGAACGGCGTCCGCCCAGATTCCTACTACAATTAGTGAAATTTTTTGCTAATGAACCGCGAATGATTGGTTAAGGCTATTTCATCAGAGGAAGTAATAACTACATTAGTTATAATCTATTTGTCAGATTGGAAACAGGATTAGTCGATGGAGTAATAACTCCTAAAGAATAATATAGACGTAATAAGACAGATTAATTGTTTTTTATTACTATTGCTATATTGAATAAGAGTTTTATCAATTATTAAAACTCTTATTATTATATTAAAAATTTGGGGGAAGATTATGAAAATAAAAGATCAATACTGTCAATTAAAAGTAGAATATTCAAATAGTATTATTCTAATAAAATCTGGAAATTTTTATGTAACTTTTTCAGAAGATGCTGTTATTTTTAACTATTTATTTAATTACCAAATAAATGATGATAAAGTAGGATTTCCATTAAAAAGTCTTGAAAAAGTTTTATTTGATTTAAAAAATCGAAATTTAAATTATGTTATTGTTGATTCTCTAAATTATCAGGTAAAAGTCCAGGAAAACTCCAGTGAATATTATCATGAAATATTAAAAGTTGCTGAAAAATATCAATTTGAAAACTCGATGAATCATGTCTTAATTGAAAGAATTAAATACTTAATTTCAGGAAATTCTACTAATTACAATAAAATTAAGGAGTTCATTGATGAACTCTAATTTCTTAATGTTATCTAAAACTGAAAAAACAATTCAGTATATTAATAGAATATTAGTAAATTACCCAAATAAAGAGTATGTTTTAAAAGGTAATATTGAGAAAAATATGTATGAATTAATTGAATGTATTTTTGCTTATCAAATTAATGATACTGATAGAATTAAACAGAAGTATTTAAAAGATTTTTTGGTGAAGTTATCCATGTTAAATTTTTATATTGGTGTTAGTTTAGAAAAAAAATGTATTAGTAAAAGACAACATGAAGTAATTGGAAGATTTTTAATTGAAATTAGAAAAATAACTTATGGTGTGATTAAAAGTGAGTCTCCAAGTAAAGTATAGTGAAATTTTAGATATTTATAAAATTAAAAGAATTTATTATCAAATTAAAATTAATAGTAAGCATAAAAATAAATTAGTTAAGTTTGATTTATTCTTGACTTCTAATTTAGTTACAATTCTTGTTGTTTTGAAAAATAAAACTTATTTACATGGAAAATATAACATTTTTTTAATAACAGATCCTAAATATCGAGTTATTATGAGTGAGAATATAAGTGATAAAATTGTTAATCATTTAGTAAGTAACTATTTGCTTTTTCCTGTGTTAGAACCTAAGATGATTTCTACTAATATTGCTACTAGGGTAGGAAAAGGGACAAAAGCTGGACTTTATTATATGAAAAAATATATAAATCGATTGAAAGAAAATTATCCTCAATTTTATGTATTAAAGTGTGATATTCATAAATTTTTTTATTCCATAGATCATGAAATTTTATTAAAAAAGTTAAAGAAAGTTTTTAATGATGAAGATATTTTATCTATTTTGGAAAAAATTATTAATAGTACAAATCAAGAATACGTGAATGATAAAATTGTTAATGAAATAGAAAAACAACGTTTGGTTATAATAAATTCAAATTTAACAAATCAAGAAAAAAGTATTCGAATTAAGGAATTAAATCGAATACCTCTTTATGATTATGGAAAAGGATTGCCAATAGGAAATATGAGTAGTCAAATTTTAGCTATTTTTTACTTAAATGATTTAGATCATTTTATAAAAGAAAAATTAAAAATAAAATGTTATATTCGCTATATGGATGATTTAGTCTTGTTTCATGAAAGTAAGGACTATTTGAATTATTGTCTGGAAGAGATTAAGAAAAAGTTAATGGAATTGAAGCTACATCTTAATAATAAAACGCATATTGTAGAAATTCATCAGGGAATTAATTTTTTAGGATATCGTTTTGTTTTAAAGGATAAAAAATTAATCATGAAAGTGAATAAAAATGCCAAAAAGAGATTAATAAAAGAGGTAAAACAAATTTCTATTAAAAATCGAGAGCAATTTTTAAAAAAATATAATGGTTATTTGCATTATGCAGATGCTAATGGATTTATTTATAATTTAAAATATTATGAAAAATTAAAAAAATAGAGTAAAATAATTAGATGATATTATAAATGCGATATTTTATAATTTTTTTATTTGATAAAATGTGTCAATAGTTGCAATTTTTTTAATTTTTTCTTCTTCTTTTTTTCTGATGTGTTATAATTACTATAATAGAAGGAGGAATATATGAAATGTGTATCTATTTCAGGGGAAAGGAAATTTGTTTTGAAAGAAAAAGATGTACCTGTATCTCAAGATGGTAGTGTTGTTATTGAAGTAAAATCTTGTGGAATATGCGGTTCTGATATTCATTATTGGGATGCTGGTCAACCCATTGGTCTTGTTATGGGACATGAATTTGCAGGTGTAGTTGTTGACCCTGGTTCTAGAAAAGATTTAGAGAAAGGAGATCGCGTTACAGGATTACCTATTTCACCTTGTGGAAAATGCGAATCATGTAAGAGTGGTAATGTTCAATATTGTCCTGATACTTGGTCACAAGCGGTTGGTCTTGCTCTTACAAATTCTGGTGGTTATGCTGAATATACCAGTTGTAGACCAGATATGGTTAGAAGAATTCCTGGAAATGTTAGTTATGATGCTGCATGTATGGTTGAACCTTCGGCAGTAGCACTTCACGCTATTAATTTAGCTAATATTAAAGTCGGAGATTCTGTACTTATTATTGGTGGTGGTATTATTGGACTTATGTCAGCAGAATTTGCTAAAATGGCTGGTGCTGATTATGTTGCTATTTTGGAAACTAATAAAAAACGTGGTAAAAAGGCTGTTAATTATGGAAAAATCAATGAATATTTTGATGCTTTAAGTGAAAGTACCGTACCTAATTTAATAACTAAGACAAATGGTGGATTTGATCACGTAATCGAATGTTGTGGTAATTCTGCAGCTGTTAGCGAAGCATTAATGACAGTAAAACCTGGTGGAACAGTTGTATTAGTTGGTGTATCTATGAATGCTGTTACAATACCAACTGTTGCTGGTGTTATGAAAGAAATTACTATGCAAGGTGCAATTGCTTATACTGTTCAAGAGTTTGATACTTGTTTAAAATTAATTGCTGATAAGAAAATTAATGTTACAAAGTATATTGATGATTTAGTACCTTTAGAATCTGTACAAGAGTCTTTTGAAAGATTAACTAGTGGAAAAGATTCAGCTATTAAGATTATTATTAAACCTTAGTAAATAGTTTTATTCTTTTTATTAAGAACTATTATTATTTGTTAAAATTTTGTTTTGAAAAGATATTTTTTTAAATATAAGAATAGAAATATGTTTTTTGCTTATACTATAATTGAAGCAAGTAAATAAAATATAATACATAAATTAGCAATCTCTATTGACAATTGCTAAAAAAGTGCTATAATGAAATACGAAAGGTGATGATAATATGGCTTTAATACCAAGAATGATGCCAAATAAATTTTATTTAGATGATGTATTTGATGATTTAATGTTTCCAACTTTGAAAAATGATGAATTTGGAAAAATGAGATGTGATATTTATGAAAAGGATGGAATATATAATTTAGAAATGGATATTCCAGGATTTGATAAAAAAGATGTTAATATTGAGATTGATGATAATGATTATCTTACTATTACAGCAGAAAAAAATTCTGAAAATGAAGAGAAAGATGAAAACAAGAATTACATTCGCAAAGAAAGAAGTTATGGTAAATATCAACGTTCTTTCTATGTAGGTGGAATTGATAAGACTAAAATTGATGCTAATTTCAATAATGGTATTTTAAAAATAACAATGCCTAAGAAAGAGGAAGAAAAATCATCAAAACAAATGATTGAAATAAAATAGTTCAATTGGCAGATTGTATCTTTTAGGATATAATCTTTTTTTTTGCATTAAAAAAAATCAACGAATTGATTTAATGAAAAATTAATTATCATTGTAAAATGTATTTATTTTTTAAAACTTTAAAATTGCCTATAGACTATTTATGCAGATTTTTTAGTTTATATCTATAAACAAACTGACTTGTTATAATGTTGTTCTTTAATATTTTTATATTTTAATTAATTTTCTTTATCTTCTGATTTTTCTATACTATTATAATAATCATTTCCTTTTTCATAATACTTTTCAATTTTTTTCTTTTCTTTTTCTGTAAACATTTCATCAGATAATTCTAATTTTTTTAGATATTTCATTTTTATCACCTATTATTAGTGTTCGTTATTTTTATTAATTTATGTATCTTTTTAGTAAATTATTAATCTTTTCCTCTTATGATTGGTATAATCTTTATATTGGAAGTGATTTTTCATGATTGAAAGTGGTAATTCTAAATATATATTTCGAGTAATTAAAGAAGAAAATAATGTCAATTTTGTCTATGAATATTTATTAAAATTTAGAAATCATGATTTTTTAGAAGATATTTATGGTGAAGTAGAAGATGATTTTTTTTCAATGAAAGATTTTGATACCTATGTACTAGATATTGATGGTTTAGAACGTATTGCTAAAATTATGAAATGTTCTTCTATTGAATTAATGATTAGAATTTTAAATTCTTGTGATGTAACAGTTTGGAATATATGTGATTCATCTGATTTATCGGTTATGATTGGATCACTTGAACAAGTATATGAAAGAGGAATTTCTCAGTTAGAATTTTATCATTTAAAAAAAGACTTAGATAAAGTAAAAGAAGTAGAAATGAGTTTACAGTCTATTTGGAATAATTCTCTTTCAAATACTCAATTCTTTAAGAAAAACTCTATTGATATGAACAAGTTTGTCTTGTTTGAAGAAGATTTGGTTGTTAAAAAAAGAATAAAAAGGAATAACACGAATAAATAAGATACCGTCGTGTTTTTTTTGCCGGTTATTGGAAGTATTTTGTATAAAATTTCTTTAATTTGGCAAAATATGAAAGAAGAGGAGTGATATTTTGAAAACAACAGGTATTATTAGACGAATTGATGATTTAGGTAGAGTTGTTATTCCTAAGGAATTAAGAAGAAGTCTTAGAATTAAAAATGGAGATAGTTTAGAAATTTTTGTAGAACATGAGGATATTATTTTGAAAAAATATTCTCCTATGGAAAGTATTGAAGAAGCAGCAACAAAATATGTAGATAGCTTTAATGAAGTAATAAAACATAGTGTAATAGTCACAGATAAAGATAGAGTAATCGCGGCGAGTGGAATTTTAAAGAAGAAGTATCTAGGTAAATCTATAACCGAGTTTACTGAACGTAGTATTGATAGAAGAGATAGTTTTGTTGAACGTCAAAAGAAAACATTTTCTTTTGTAGAAGGTGTCGAAGATTTTGGATTTTACTCTTTTAGTTCCATTGTTCATAATGGAGATACCCTTGGGAGTGTCATTATTATCTCGGTAGAAAGTCCTATTTTAGAAAGTGAAGAGAAAATGGCGGTTATTCTTTCTAAATTATTATCAGGTAATTTTGCTTGTGAATAAAAATACATCTATTTAGGTGTATTTTTTTCGAATGTCTATTATAGTTTGAGAGGTTAGAATAATTATTCCAATTATACTAATTAATAGAGAAATTTTTTTGTAAGGTGCGTTGTAAGTAATTTTAATATTGTGTTTTCCTTTGGTAATTGGGAAAGCAATAAAATTAGCACCTGTTTTTTCATACTTTGTTTCTTCATTATCTATTAATATTTGGAATCCTTTATCGTAAGGAATAGAGATAGTAAAGTAAGAATTATCTTTGGTTACATTAATTGTTCCTGAAATAATATCTCCTTTTGTTAAGTTATCTACTTGAAATGGGTCAATTTCTTGATTCTTATTTTTTATTTGTTCATAATCTAATAAATATGTTTCAAAATTATCTAATTGATATGTTCCTTTTTGGAATGTTATGGTTAGGATATTGGTATCATATAAGTAGTAGTCAAAGGTTAGGTTGTTGTTATGATATTTCCAATCTTTACTTGTTAATTTATTAGTAACATTATTGATAGTTATGGCTAAATCTTTATTAGGATTATTAGAATTATGAAAGCGTAGAAGTAATATTTTATTGGTCATATCTTGATTTATTTTTATAGTCATGTAACCATCTTTTTGGCTATGTATTGTAATGGTATGATTTTTTGGTAATAATTCTATATTATTTTGTTCTAGTATTTCATAATTTATCTTTGTTTGAGAAGTTTGGTAAATACTTTGAGAAGGTATATTTTTATCATTTATTACAATATAATTTAAAAGGGTAAGTGCATTATTAGGGTAGGTTAAATTATTATAGTCTTGTAAATTTAGTAAATGATTTGAGGCATATCCCAATGGTAAAGTATTATTATTTTTATATAGTTTTACTCCTTTTTTTTCTTTGATTAATTCATAATCTAGTCCAAGGGTACTATCAGTTAAAATATATTTTTCATTTAGTAGTATTTGAGATATTATGTTATTTGAAGGAAAAATCATAAATTTATTTCTATTTGGTAAAGGATTATTTAAGATGTTATTGTATAAGGTAACGTATTCTTTATTATAAGTTGATGAATAAAGAGTAGTTTTATATTCTTTGATATTTGTTACTTTATTGATTCCAAGTTCTTTTAAAATACTATTATTAATTCTATAGAATGATTGATCTTCTTTAGTTATTTGATTGATTAGTTCTTCTGCTGTTTTGTAAGTTGAATTATTTATTTCTTCTTTGGTCATTAATTTATCTTGCCTGTTGTTAAATAGACAGATGGAGAATGAGGTGATGATTAGATAAGCTATTAAGATAACTTGTTTTGAGTTTATTTTTTTCTTTAAATATGGATTTAAAAAGTCAGCTACTAAAATTAAAATGATAGGTAGAAAAGGAATAAGAGACTTGGCATTTATGTATAATGTTCCATTTAATATGTAATTAAAAATGGGAAAAGTTAAAATTAAGAAACATGTTATACTTAAAAATCTTGTTTCTTTTTTTCCTTTAATAACAAGGTATATGATTGCGATTAAACTAATTAATGGTAATCCTATTGAGTAGGCACTATATAAAAGAGAAGAGGTAATAGAGGGAGTTAATAGTTCTTTTAGGCTAATTGATGTTGCAGTTGCATTTCTTCCATTTAGTAAGGTATAGAAAGTAGGAAGGGTGATTATTGCTGATATCATAATACCTATAATAAAGGGATAGGTTAATTTTAAACAGTAATTTATGATTCCTTTTTTGGTAGAATGTTTATTATATTTTAGATATTTATATATACCAAGTAGGTATAAGACAATTAGCGAGGAGACACTGAAATAATAACTAGTAAAAATGATGAGAGTAATAGATAGTACTAAAAGACTTCTTTTTTTCTTTTTAATATAATCATCTATTCCATAAAATCCTAATAATAAAAATGGAAAGTAATTGATAAACATGATGTGTCTTTTAGCGTGAAAAATTAAGGGACCACTACATAAGAAAAGAAAGGAAGATACTATACATGTTTTTAGGTTGTATTTGTTTTTTCTTAGGTAGAAATAAAATAGAGAAGTACTGATTAGGACAATTAAACAATTACTGGTGATTAAATAATCTATCATTTTGATTTTAGGGAATAAATAGGAGATTAGAATAATAGGGTTTAGTAATCCATAATAAGATAGATAATAGATATTTTGACCTCCACCTAAGTTTAAAGCAAAGTCGGGGAGTAAGTCATGAGTATTATAAAACATCGTTCTTAAATATTCTGGTATTAGGTAATGTTGATATTTAAAGTCTACATTAGAAGCAAATAGATGACCATCTTTGGTTAAAATTAAATAAATAATCGTGAAAGTTAGAATAAAGAATATGTTTATTAAGATATCTCTTTTTAAATTTTTTTTCATTCTAATTATCTCCTTTGAATATGAAGTATTATAACATTTAAGATAGTCTCTTTTTAGTATTTATTGTTTTTTCTTTTTATTTTACAGTAAATATGTCAAATAAGAGAAAATTGTTTTATTTTTGTTGTTTCTTGCCATAATTTTGATACGGTGATATAATAAAAAAGAATTTGGAGGGGAGTACTATGGAAAGAGGCTTTGAAAAAATTAGTTTTGCACAGTTTGCTATTGATATTAAGAATGATAAAAAATTGTATTTGGAGTATGCTTTACCTAAAAGAGGTAGTAAGTATAGTGCTGGCTATGATTTCTATGCTGTAGAAGATATTGTACTTTGCCCTGGGGAAATTAAAAAGATTCCAACTGGTTATAAAGCAAAATGTATGAGTGATGAAGTGCTTTTATTAGTGATACGTAGTAGCTTAGGTTTTAAGTACAATATACGGATGTGTAATCAGGTAGGTGTAATTGATAAGGATTATTATAATAATTCTCATAATGAAGGTCACATGTGGATTTGTTTACAAAATGAGGGTCAAGAGAATTATGTAATTAAAAAGGGAACTGCGTACTGTCAAGGAATATTTATGAAGTTTTTAACTTGTGGTGATGAAGTTTACGAGGTTAGAAATGGTGGTATTGGGAGTACAAATAAGGAGATGAAGGAATAGATGAAAAAGAAGAAGTTTTATATTAGTACAGCGATTGCTTATACTAGTGCAAAACCGCATATTGGAAATACTTATGAAATAGTTCTTGCTGATGTTATTGCTAGATATAAACGTTTACAAGGATATGATGTATATTTTCAAACAGGTACGGATGAACATGGTGAAAAAATTGAAATAAAAGCAAAAGATGCTGGAGTTGAACCACAGGAATATGTAGATGGTATCGCTAAAGAAATAAAGTATATTTGGGATATTATGAATACTAGTTATGATCGTTTTGTTAGAACAACGGATTTGGAACATCAAAAAAAGGTTCAAGAAATATTTAAAAAGTTTTATGACCAAGGGGATATTTATAAGGGAGAGTACACTGGAATGTATTGTACTCCATGTGAATCTTTTTGGACTGAAAGTCAACTTGTTGATGGAAAATGTCCTGATTGTGGAAGAGAGGTTCATGAAGCGAAGGAAGAAGCTTATTTCTTTAAAATGAGTAAATATTCAAAATGGTTAGAGGATTATATTGAAACTCATCCCCATTTTATTGAACCTGAATCTAGAAAAAATGAGATTATGAATAATTTTATTAAACCTGGTTTACAAGACTTATGTGTTTCTCGAACTAGTTTTAAGTGGGGGATTCCTGTTTCGTTTGATGAGAAACACGTAGTATATGTTTGGATTGATGCTTTATCTAATTATATAACTTTTTTGGGTTATGATGTTTTTGGTAATCATAGTGAAGAGTTTATGAAGTATTGGCCAGCTGATATTCATTTAATCGGGAAAGATATATTGAGGTTTCATACGATTTATTGGCCAATTATGTTGCATGCGTTGGATTTGGAAATTCCAAAGAAGATATTTGGTCATCCCTGGTTGTTGTTTGGTAATGATAAGATGAGCAAAAGTAAAGGAAATATTGTCTATGCCGATGATTTGGTGCAAGAATATGGAGTAGATGCCATTCGCTATTACCTAATTCATGAGATGCCTTTTGCAAGTGATGGGACTTTTACAAATGAACTATTGGTGGAAAGTATTAATAGTAATTTAGCAAATGTACTAGGAAATTTAGTGAATCGTACAATTGGTATGGTCAATAAATATTTTGATGGTGTTGTAGAAAATAAGAATGTTTTAGAGGAAGTTGATCAAGAATTAAGAAATTTAGTAATGTCTACTAGGAATATTGTTGATGAAAAAATGGATTATTTAAGAGTAGCTGATGGATTAGATGCAATATTTGAAATATTTAGAAGATGTAATAAATATATTGATGAGACTATGCCCTGGGTTTTAGCAAAAGATGAAAGTAAAAGAGAAAGACTCACGACTGTCTTATATAATTTAGTTGAGTCTATTCGCGTGGGAACTGTCTTATTACAAGCATTTATGCCAGATACTGCAAAGAATATTTTTGATCAATTAAATACAGATAAAATTACTTATGATACTATTTTAGAGTTTGGTCAATATGAAAGTGGGACGAAGGTTGGAGAATCAAAGGTTTTATTTCAAAGAATAGAGAAAAAGTAATCTTAAAGAATTTGTAGAAAGCAAGTTCTTTTTTTAATAGATAATTAATTAGTAAGTTAAATAAAAATATAGATAATAATTTAGATATAATTTGATTAGAATAGAAGTTGTTAGTAGAAAGAAAATAAAACTTATTATATTTATTATTGCAAATATTTTTTGGGATTAGTATAATTGTAGTAGTGATTGATATGAAAAGTGATGATAAAAAGGTAATTACAAAAGATAAATATATTCCCAGACACGCTAAAGGAAGAAATTATACTTATAAAAATGAGGGAAAAAAAGTTATGCGGACGAAAAGAAGAGTAAAAAAATGGGTATTGAACTTTTTACTTCTATTTTTTCTTATTCTTATTGTTATTGGAGTTATTCATATTCTTCTATGGTATAAAGATAATATTGATTCTTCTCAAATTATTAAAGATATTATTAGTAATATTGATGTCGATGAGGTTGAAGATAATGATGATACAGAATTAATTGGGAGTCAAAATGAAGATGAGTTGAGTGATTATTGGTATTATGTAAAATTTTCTTTAATTGATGTTGATATTCGTAAATTAAAAGAAAAGAATGCTGATACAGTAGGTTGGATTCAAGTTAATAATACGAATATTAATTATCCATTTGTTCAATATCAAAATAATGATTATTATCTAAATCATTCTTTTGATAAGTCTTATAATGAAGCCGGTTGGGTATTTTTAGACTATAGAAATAAAAGTGATTTATCTAATTTTAATTCTATTATATATGCTCATAGTAGGTTAGATAAGACAATGTTTGGTAGTTTAAGTAAGGTTTTAAAATCTGATTGGTACTCTAATAAAGATAATCATATCATTAAAATTTCTACTGAAAATGAGAATACATTGTGGCAGATATTTTCCGTGTATAAGGTAAAAGAAGAGTCTTACTATATAACAACTTATTTTAAAAATAATCAAGAATATATAAATTTTTTAGATGTTATTCAAAAACGAAGTTTATATGATTTTAAGGTTTCTTTAACTTCTGATGATCGAATTCTTACTTTAAGTACTTGTTATTCTGATAATGTTCGTACTGTTGTACACGCTAAATTGATTAAGAAAAGTGTTAAATAGTGGTATTTATTAATATTTACTATTTTTTTCTCGTTATAAATTTTTCGACAAATTTTGAATAAATAGTGTGGTAAATTATATTTACAATATGAAATGTAAAATTTTGAAGGTTGGAAGTAGTTTGTTTACATTGTTAATATTTCTTGTTATGATTGATTTAAGTAGTGTTGCAGTAAAAAGAAAGGAAAGGAAGAGTTGCAATGCTTAAAAAACAAAAAAATCAAGAACTTGTTATTATGATGTTTTTCATTTTTATATTATTTTTAGTTGGTATTTATATTATGATAGAAAGAAACATTGTTGATATTATTTATTTTGGAATAATTATTTATTACTTTAGAAGATTTTTTGTGATTAAAAGAAATGGAGTGTAGAGGAAGATGTTGGTTGATACACATTGTCATATTTATAAAGAGTATTATGAAAATATAGATGAGGTTATTTTGCGAGCACGTGAATTTGGTGTTGGTATGCTAGTGGTGAATGGAATCAACAGAAAAAGTAATGAAGAAGTGTTAGAATTAGTTTCTAAATATGATATTGTGTATGGTGCTTTAGGCATTCAACCAGAGGAAATTGAGGATTATTCAGAAGAAAATTTAAAATTTATTGAAGAGCATATTCAAGATGATAAGATTGTTGCTGTTGGTGAAATAGGGTTAGATTATCATTATGAATGTGATAAAACTTTACAAAAAGAATTGTTTAAGAGACAGTTAGAAATTGCTAGAAAGTATCATAAACCTGTTATTGTTCATAGTAGGGATTGCATTCAAGAGACATATGATATTTTAGAAAATGCAGGTGTAAAGGGAATTATGCATTGTTATAGTGGTAGTTTGGAAATGGCTCAAAAATTTAATAAAATTGGCTTTTTACTTGGAATAGGTGGAATTTCTACTTTTCGAAATGCTCTTAAAGTAGTAGAAGTCATAAAGAATATTCCTTTAGAATATATTGTATTGGAAACAGACTCACCTTATTTAACTCCTGAACCATATCGTGGTAAGATGAATGAACCTGCTAATGTTAGTGTTATCTTACAGAAAATTTGTGACATTAAAGACTTAGATTATAAGTATGCTAGTGAGGTTACATCGGAGAATGCTTTTCGGTTATTTGACAAACACTCTGAAGTATGATAGAATTATAATTGCCTGAGAGATAAAATAAGAGGTGATTTAATGAAAAAAATAGTATCTAATTTGTTAATTGTGTCAACACAATTAATAGTTGGGGGTCTATTTTTGTTTATGTTATTTTCAGAATCGAATGAGAATAATAGAGTTGTAGTAGTAGAAAACAACAATTTAAATAAGATGGCAGATGCTGTTTCCGAACTTTTTGTTGCAGATCAAGTAGTTGTTAAGAATGATACCAAAGAAGAAGAACTTATTGACGCTGAGCAAAAGAAAGCAGAAGAAGAGGCTCAAGCGAAAGCTCAGGCTGAGGCAGAGGCGAAAGCGGCTGCAGAAGCAGAAGCAGCTAGATTAGCACAGGAAGAAGCGGAACGTATAGCTCAACAAGAGGCAGCGAAAAATGCCGTTGTTGTAGATGCAACGGGTTATACATCTAATCCTGCAGTTGGTTTTAATGTAACGACTGGGAATGCTACTTATGTTTTAAGTGATGACCAGTTTGCGGTATTAGCGACTGTAGTTAATTGTGAAGCAAATAGAAGTAGTAAAGATGATATTTTGGCTGTTATGTCTGTTATTTTGAACCGTGCTGATCGCAACGGAATTGATCCTGTATCGGTGGTAGCGGCTCCTTATCAGTTTTCTTGTTATACTGGTGCTGGAACAGTTGTTTCAGAGAGTGTTGCTAGTGTGATGAGAGATGCTTTAAGTGGTATTCGGAACCATAACTATACTTCGTTTAATGGCTGGTATAGTGGAGTAAGTGATAATTACATTGTGTATGGTGGAAATCGTTACTATTAAGAAAGGTGTTATAAGACATCTTTCTATTTTTTTGCTTTTTTGATATAATATTCGATAGAGAAATTGTGGGGTGTATTATGGAGAAAAATTTTCAATTTAAAAATTCATTGGGACAAAATTTTTTGTATGATGAAAATGTTATCCACAAAATTGTGGATAACGCTAGTATTGATAAGAATACTTTAGTTGTAGAAATTGGACCTGGGGGAGGTGCTATTTCTAAATGGATGGTTCCCTTATGTAAACAGGCGATTTTGTATGAGATTGATACAAGATTGAAAGATTATTTAGGTAATTTGTTAAAGAATTGTTATAATTGTGAGATTATTTTTAAAGATTTTTTGGAAGTTGATTTAAAAAAAGATTTAGAAAGATATTGTTTTGAAAAATTATTTGTAGTTGCAAATCTACCTTACTATATTACAACACCTATTATTATGAAATTTATTAATGAAGATATTTTACCAGATAAAATGGTGATTATGGTTCAAAAAGAAGTCGCGAGTCGATTATCTGCTAAATTGGGTAGTAAAGATTATGGATCTTTAACGGTATTTTTAAATTATTATTATGATGTTGTTAAGTTGTTTGATGTGAGTCGTAATTGTTTTCAACCCAAGCCTAATGTAGATAGTGCTGTTATAGAAATGAAATTAAAAGAGAATCGTTTGATTGTATTGGACATGGAAGTTTTTAAAAAATTAGTAAAAGATAGTTTTTCATATAAAAGAAAGACAATTCGTAATAATTTAAAGGACTATGATTTAAAAGTTATATCTTCTGTTTTAGAAAAATATGGATATGATTTAAGTGTGAGAGCAGAAAAGTTAAGATTAGAAATATTTGTAGAGATTGCTAATACATTGGTAGAACTTTAATTTTAAGTTACAAATTTAAGTATAAAAGAGAGGGTTAATTACTCTTTTCTTTTTTTATCTTAACTATTATAAATATTTTTTTCTACTTCTTCCACAAAGCCAATCTAAAGAGATTTTGAATTTTTTACATATTTGATATGCAAATGCTGTAAGTATTAATGTTTTTCCATTTTCATACGCAGATATAGTGGAAGCAGTGGTGTTTAAAAACTTTGCTAAATCACGTGTACTAAGTTTATATTTTAATCTAACCTCTTTTATTCTTTTTCCGATTTCTATTTTATTCAAGTCTTTCGGTTTTTTCATTCTTTTTATCGTTTTTTGTTTTGATAATCCTAACATATAATCCATGCTTACATTATAGAAATTACATAGGGTATTTAAGTGCTTTAGGGGTACTATTTTTGTTTTCGTTTCCCATAATGAGTAGGTTTGACGTTTAATATTTAAACTTGTTGCAATTTCTTCTTGTGATAAATCATTGTATTCTCTTAAATTGAAAAGATTTATTTCATTCATATTAATCACCTTTTTAATTTTCCCATTAAAAAGGTGATAATTAATTTTCTGCAAACAAATACGTACAAATTATTAATATGTTTTTTTAGTAATATATTTAACTTAAAGACTTCTTTAAAATAAAACAAAAAATATTTTTTGGCAAATTTTTAAAAAAATATTGCTATTTTTGACAGTCAGTCTTATAATTATTATTACAATAGAGGACTTTGAAGTAAAGAGTCATTATAGAAATAGAATTATTTTAAGTTTAAAATTTAGGGATATAAAGAGTACTAAATTTTTTGAGCAAGAAATTAATAAGAAAATTTTGGAGGTAAAAATGAGTAAGTTAAAAAGTAAGAAAAAAACATTTGTTAGGTTATTTTACTTTATATTTATTTATGCAATTTTTACAACGGGATCAACTTATGCTTTTTTGAATCTTAGTGAAAGTAGTAGTGTTGCAAATGGTCAAGGTGGATGTTTTGAAATAAATTATTCAGCTCAAGAAATAAATAATACTAATTTATCTTCTACTGTAAATTATTGGGAGGGTGCTAATAGCACTATTACTTTATCAAAATCAAGTTCTTGTAAAATATATACTGAAGCAAATATTTATATTAATACAAGCCAATCTATAACCGCTCCAATCGACACAGTTCCTGCATTAAGATATAAGTTATTTATGGAAAGTAATCAAATATCAGAGGGAATAATAACACAAGTAGGAGATACATTAATTGCAACTGTACCATTAACAGATTCAACAGTAAATTATACTTTATATGTATGGGTGGATTCTTCTATGTCAATGGGTGCTTATAATAATACTT